>JACDBP010000170.1 GCA_013694835.1 Chloroflexota bacterium | reverse complement strand
CTGGACGCTCGCGCCGTGCTCCATCAGCTCCGCGGCCAGGGTCCGCAGCGTCGTTGCATGGTCCACGGCGCCGAGCTCCCACGCCGTCGTCGCAGCCACGACCACGGCCTCGAGATGGCCGGGCGTCTCGGGGCTCGTTCGTGCCAGGAGCTCGATGACCTGTGGCAGCCGATCGCGAGCCATCTCGGCCCGGGCAAGACGCACGGGAGCCAGTGCCGCCCAGGCCGCCAGGGGAAGGATCGACGGATCGGCGATGCTCGCGGGATCGGCCACGCGGCGCGCCGTGAGGCGGCCAAGGTGGTGCCAATCGCGGTCCTCATAGCCGGCCCGCACCAGCGCGACGCGCAGGATCCGTGTCCCAAGGTCGATCGTGCCGTCAAGCGTCCCGGCCCGTCGTCGGGCGGTCCGGATGGTCCGGTCCGCGCTCTCGCCCTCGCCCAGGACCAGCTCACAGAGCGCGAGATCCAGGAGCGCGGCGACCTCGGTCCGCAGCGCGCCGTGATGTCGCGCCAGCTCGATGAGGTTCGTCGCGACTGCCGCTGCCTCGGCATAGTCCCCGTGGCGATCGACAAGGTCGCGCAGCGCGACGGCCAGGGCGTGCATGGCCGCTGCCGGCCGCCGCCATCTGGAGGCGCTCGTCAGCAGCGCATGCGTCTCGGAGCGAGTGCGCAGGTCGAGGGCGTGAAGGGCGTCCGCGCGATCGTCCTCCACGTTCGATGCCTCCAGGATGGCCAGGGCCGCCGGGTCGTGGCCCTGCCAACGGCCCGCGTGGATATCCGGCCCGTCCATCAGCGGCACGACCGGGTCAGCGAGGGCGGTCATACGGGCCCACTGCCTGCCACGCTCTCCGCGGAGCAGCGCGTGCGAGAGCGTCCGATCCGCGAGCGGCCGCCAGGTCTCGAGCGGCGCTCCGCCGCGCCGCAGGGCTCGTGCCACGTCAGCCAACAGGGCCGCGATCTCCGCGACGGGTCGCCGTGCTTCCGCCATGGCGGTCGCGGCCGCCTCCGCGCGCTGGCGTGCTTCGGGCACCATCGCGTCCGCCTCCGCCTGGGCGAGCCGACCCAGCACATCCGCACGTATCGCCAGATCGTCCTTTCGAACAACAGCGAGGGCCATCCGCAGCAGGGTCGCAGCTCGAACATGGGCATAGACACCGCTCGCCGCCTCCGCCGCCAGCAGCAGGTAGCGCAGGCCACGATCGGCTCCAGGGATCGCCGCGGAGGCTTGATAGTGCCAACCGAGGACGGCGGCGATCTCGCGCTCGCGGCCGGCGGCCGAGCGCTCCATCGCCTGCGCTACGCGGCGGTGGAGATGCGCCTTCCGCGCCACCGTCCAGCGGCCCTCGAATGCCTCGCGGATGAGCGGATGGGCGACCTGCCATGCCGGCGCGACGCCCGTCCCCCCGACGGCCACCAGGCCCGCCCGCACCAGTTCGTCCAGACCGTCGAGGATCCGTTCGGCCGCCAGCTCGCTGACGGGGCCCAGCAGGTCGCGACCCGCGGGGCCGGGCAGCGCGGAGAGGATGCGCAGCACGGCCGCCGCGTCCGGTGAGCGATGCGCGATGCGGCGATCGAGCAGCTCCTCGCGCCTCTTCGGCAGTCGCAGCGAATGCGACCCGGGTACCAGATCGTCGTCGGGCCCGGCGCCTGCGCCTGCGGCGTCCGTCTGCGCCGCGGTGCCACCGAAGTCGGTGCGAGCGGCGCTTCCGGGTGCCTGCGGTGGAGGATCCGATCCCCGACCGACGGGCTGATCCGCGGCCATCCAGGCATCGACCAGCAAGCGCCGCGCGATCTCGATGTAGAAGGGATTTCCCCGGGTCCGGCGAGTGATGGCACGGACGCCCGACGCACCGGCACGGACGCGGGGCCGATCGCCCAGCAGGGCTCCGACGTCGTCCTCACCGAGTCCATGGAGCCGGTAACGGTGGTACGGCCGCTCCACCCGCAGGTCGGCGAGCAGCTGGTCCAACGGCGAGGAGCCGGATCGCCTGGTGGCGGGCTCGCGGTAGACACAGAGGATCAGCACGGGGCTCGAGGTCGTCGTCCGGATCACGTGTCGCAGGAGGCGGGTGGTGTCGAGGTCAGCTACATCGAGGTCATCCAGGATGACCAC
>JACDBP010000138.1 GCA_013694835.1 Chloroflexota bacterium | reverse complement strand
GTCTCGGGGTCGACCTCGTCCGCGACGACGAGCGCCACGCCGCGCTGGTCGAGCTCGGCCTCCTCGACGATGCGGATCCCAGGGGCGCCGCGAAGCTGGGAGATCGTCCCGGCACGTGAGAGCGGATCGGCTGCCGCCACCCAGACGTCGACCCGGTCGATGGAGCGCTCGCTCACGACATACATGACGGTCCCTCTCGTACCCCTCAGGCCCCGGACCCCACACATCCGGACGACTGCCGGCGCATCCTGCCTGATAGCGCTTTGCGTCCACTGAACGTGGACTTAACGGGCAGACGCCGATGCCCTTCCGGCTGCGCGATTCCGCCTTCCCACCACCACGCACGCCGCTAGACTCAGCCGATGGGCGCCGTCGCGCATCTGGAGACCAGGTCGATTCCCGTCACGCCCGGCGCCGAAGGGGCAGCGGTCATCCGCGTCCGCAACAGCGGCACCGTCGTGGATCAGTTCGCGATCGACGTCCTCGGTGATGCCGCCGCCTGGTCCACCTCGGAACCTGCGACGCTGTCGCTCTTCCCTGGAGCCGAGGAGACCGCACGGGTCGTCTTCCGGCCGCCGCGCAGCCCGCAGGTCCCCGCAGGCGAGCTGCCGTTCGGTATCCGCGTCCGGTCCAAGGAGGATCCTGCCGGCTCGGTCGTGGAGGAGGGCACGCTCGAGATCGCGCCGTTCAACGATACATTCGCGGAGATCGCGCCGCGGACCTCCCGCGGCAGCCGCGGCGGGTCGCACGACCTTGCCATCGACAACCGGGGCAATGCGCGGCTCAATGCGACGCTGACCGCGGCCGACCCTGACAAGCTGCTGCAGTTCGACATCAGCCCACCGGGCGTGGTCGCCGATCCGGGGACCGCGGCATTCGCCAAGGTCCGCGTCAGATCGCGCGAGACCTTCTGGCGTGGCGCTCCCAAGACGCGCCCCTTCAAGCTGTCGCTGGAATCGGCCGGCGCGCCGCCGCTCGGCATCGAGGGCACGCTGCTCCAGGAGGCGATCCTGCCGTCCTGGTTCCTGAAGGCGCTGCTCGCGCTACTGGCGGTCCTTGTCGGCCTGCTGTTGCTGTGGCTGTTCTTCCTCCAGCCCGCGATCGAATCGACCGCTCGCCAGCGGGCCGCCGAGGCCGTGGTTGCGCGGCTCGGTCCGTCACCGGTCGGACAGACACCCTTCCCGGGCGGCACAACCGGAGGGGGCGGCAGCCCGACCCCACCGCCGACCGCGAGCAGCGGGGCGTCGGCCAGTCCCGGCACCTCCGGGAGCCCCTCACCCTCCGCGCCAAGCTCCACCGCGTCCGCCCCGCTGAGTGGCGACACGGTCGCTGTGGCGGACCGGATCCTGGCCGGCAACGCGTCGGTCGCCGTGCCGGACGGCAAGACGATGTTCGTCACGGACCTCGTCTTCTCGCATGCCAGCGATGCGGCGGTCGGCACGATGACCCTGACCCGTAATGACATCGTCCTGTTCCAGCTGCGGCTCGAGAACTTCCGCGACCTCGACTACCACTTCGTGACGCCGATCGTGGTCCAGACCGGCGAGTCCCTGCGGCTCGCATGCGACACGGAATGCGCCAGCGGCGCCGTCTTCTACTCGGGCTACCAACGCTAGCGAACCTGCGCCGCCGCACGGCCGCCGTGATGGCCCTTGTCCTCGTGGCCACCCTGCTCGGCGTGTCCGGGACGCCGGGCATCGCCCGTGGTGCCGTGGCGAACCTGGGTCCGACACGGCTCATCGTGGACCCACCCTGTGCGCCACCTCCATCGCCCTTGGCCGCCGCCGCGATTCCCACGCGCTTCGGGATCTCCGGCCGCGACTTCGGGCCGAACCAGCAGCTGCGCCTGCAGTTCGAGCCCGGCGGTGACAACCAGCCCGTCGACCTCGGCACGGTCACCGCCGGCCCGTACGGATCGTTCGACACGGCCGCCGACCTCGTCCTGCCGACGGCGCCGGGCAGCTACATCATCAGAGCTGTCGACACGGCGAACGGCGACTACCAGGTCGTGGAACCGGTCCAGCTGCCGTGCCTGCCGAGCGTCGTCGTAACGCCGCGCTGCGGGCCTGCCGACGACGGTTCCGGGACGGTCGTGACCGACATCGGCGTGGATGGACGCGCGTGGGCGCCGGATCTTCCGGTGACGGTAACGTTCCTGGGTCCCACGTTCGACGGCTACGTGCCACTGGGCGACCCCGTGCAGACCGACCCGGACCAGAACGGGGGCTTCAACGTGCGGCTCCGGCGGCCCGGACTCCCACCGGCTGTCTACGCTGTCCGCGTCGACCAGCCTCGGATCAAGACGACGATCGACCTCGAGTTCCGCGTGCCCTGCCTCACGCCGACGCTGGA
>JACDBP010000131.1 GCA_013694835.1 Chloroflexota bacterium | reverse complement strand
TCTCTGACTGGCGGAAACTTGCCTTCACCAGCGAAGCGGGGAGCGCGAAGCTTGCGGAGCTTTGGTTCGACGATCTCTTCGAGGACAACAACAGGATCGCCTACCGCCGCCAGGACTGAACCGGCCGCGGCGGAACCGACGCCGCGGTCCTAGCGAGGCACGACCGCGAGGAGGAACAGGGCGGCCATCACGGCGGCGACGGCCACGCCCAGCGCGCTGGCGGCCCAAGCGGGCCAGTCGATCGGGCCCAGGCCCGCCTCGGCATGGTCGTTGTGCTCGTCGTGTCCGCCGGCAGCGTGGTCCACATGGCCGGGGCCACGGCGCCCGTCCGGCTGCACGTCGGCAGTTCTCTGGT
Source organism: Chloroflexota bacterium (assembly GCA_013694835.1). Lineage (GTDB taxonomy): Bacteria > Chloroflexota > Limnocylindria > Limnocylindrales > CSP1-4 > JACDBP01. The sequence continues at coordinate 2,049 of JACDBP010000131.1, read as the reverse complement.
CGGCTCCGGTGGCATGGTCGGCGGCGCCGGGTGTGCCGGGTTTGCCTGCCTCCGCGGGGGATGGCCGCTCGGGGCTCTCACCCTCGGCGGAGCCGGTGCGGGGATCGACGCCGTCAGCCATCTCGATCAGCCATCGATGAAGCCCTCCGCCACCACCTGGTCCACGGTCACCGGGTTCGGCACCACGCCGTCCGGCAGCGTGCGCATGAAGTCGATCGACGCCTGCCAGGCGCCCTTGTCGATCCTGCCGAGGCCGTTGGCCTGAGTGTAAGGGCTCTGCCACGTCTCGATGGTCGCCCGCAGGATCGCCCGCTGCAGATCGCGCGTCTGACCGAGCTCGGGGACCCGTGCGATCGCGGCATCGAGACCCTTCTCGGGATCGGCGGCGATCTCCCGCGTCGCCCGCAAGGTGGCACCCACGAAGGCCTTGACCGCAGCTCGTTTGGTCTCGAGCGTCTTCGTGCCCACGCACAGTCCCGGCCCCGGCAGCGGCGTGATCTCGTCGACCCGCAGCAGTGTCGTCGGCACGCCCTGCGATCCGAGCTGGACCGGCTCGTTGTTCGCGAACCCGGTCGCCGCGTCCACGACACCTCGCTCGAGCGCCTGCGCCTGGGTGAAGTCGGGGAAGGTCTGGACGTCGACATCGGCCGGCGTCAGGTTCACCGAGCGGAGCAGTGCCTGGAGCATGATCCAGCCGCTCCCGAAGCGGCCGGGGATGCCGATGCGCTTGCCCCGCAGGTCCGCGGGCCCGGTGATCCCGCTGTCGGCCTTCGTCAGCACCACGTTCGGGAAGCGGGCGTACACGGCAGCGATGTAGCGGATGGGGATGCCCTGGCTGGCGGCCGGGATGACACTCGTGCCATCGCCGATCCCGATGTCGACGGCGCCCTGGCCGACCAAGGTGATGAGCTCCGGGTCGATCTTGTTCTGGAACGTCACCTCGAGCCCTGCTTCCCGGTAGTAGCCGGCCCGGTCGGCGAGGTAGAACTGGGCGAACTGGACGCTCGGGATGAAGCCGAGGCCGACCGTCAGCTTCGTCAGCCCCGAGGGAGCCGGCGATGAGGTCACGGACGAGCAGCCGGCGAGCCCGACCGCCAGGGCGACGGCGATCACCAGCATGCGGACCGGCCACGGGCGGATCGGTGTGGCGGACTTCCCAACGACAGCAGGTCTGGGCACGGGTTCTCCCTCGTTCGAACGATGACGGCGCATCAGGAGCGTTCCCCGACGACGCGATGCTCGACGGTGAGCACCGCGAGGTAGAGCGCGACGCCGATGATCGCGATGGTCAGAAGCGTCGCGAACAGCAGCGGGATGTCGAAAAGGCTGGCGCGCGCAAGGTTGATGAGCACACCGAGGCCGCTCTCGCCACCCGACCATTCCCCGATGATGGCGCCGATGACCGCCAGGGTGATGCCCACCCGCAGGCCGCCGAAGATGGCCGGCAGCGCCGCGGGGATCTCGAGCTTGGCGATCACCTGGAGGCGCGTGGCGCGCAGGCTTCGGCCGAGCTCCAAGAGGCTGACATCCACCTGTCGGATGCCGACCATCGTCGCCACGGCCACCGGGAAGAAGACGATCAGCGAGCAGATGATGACCTTGCCGATCGCGCCGTTGCCGAACCACAGGGCGATGAGCGGCGCCAGCGCCAGGACCGGCGTCGCCTGAGCGGCGACGAGGTACGGTGACAGAAGCCGCTCGGCCAGGCGGGACCGTGCCAGCAGATATCCGGTCAGCAATGCGACGACCGCGCCGATGGTGAAGCCCATCGCGATCTCGGAGAGCGTCGTCAGGGTGTGGCCCGTCATCAAGCCACTCGTCCAGGCACCGGCGAACCGCCGCGCAACCACCTCTGGCGCGGGCAGGATGAAGGCCGGATAGTCGCCGACGACGACGATCGCCTTCCAGGCGCTGACCAGGACGGCTGCGGCGAGGACGACCCACGCGATGTCGATCACGCGGCCCCTGCGATGGACACGGGCGGCGGTCACGTGGCGACCGGCGTCCGTGAGAGGGCGGACACGCCCGTGTCGGCGGCTGCCGGACCAC
>JACDBP010000103.1 GCA_013694835.1 Chloroflexota bacterium | reverse complement strand
GGTCAGAGCCCTCGAGGGCCCCATCGCCCCGATGGTCTGCGCCAGTGAGGATCCAGCGCACGCCGGCCTTTGCGGCCGCACCGGCTACTGCAACGTGAACACGCTGTGGGTACGGGTGCGCGACGCGATCGTTGCGGCGCTCGACTCGATGACGCTGGCCGACCTGGCCCGTCCCACCGCAAGTCACCCATTCCATCCCCTCACGCCGGTGCCATCGGCGGCCCCGCGAGACAAGGAGCCACTCCCCACCGCATGAATGCCGACACGACGCTTCCCGCGCTCGAGCCCCAGACGCCGCAGGTGGCGCTGACCGCCGCAGCTGATGACCGCGAGCTGGTCGTCCGCGACCTCCATGTGGTGCCCGTCGCCGACCGCAGCCGCGAGATCCTCACCGGAATCGACCTCACCGTCCGCCAGGGCGAGGTCCACGCCATCATGGGTCGAAACGGCTCCGGCAAGACGACGCTTGCCTACGCGCTGATGGGTCACCCCGCCTACGAGGTGACGCGCGGCGAGGTCTTCTGGAAGGGCCTGGACATCCTGAAGCTGACGCCTGACAAGCGCGCGCGGCTGGGCATCTTCCTCGCCTTCCAGTACCCAACGGCCATCCCCGGCCTGTCCGTGGCGAGCTTCCTGCGGACCGCACTCAACGCGCGGCGCCGCCCGATCGACGCCGGCCAGGGCGACTGGGATCCCTCCGACATGACCAAGGGCGGCATCAAGATGGGCGACTTCCGTCGCCTCATGCGGGAGAAGATGGCGCTCCTGAGACTGGACGATGCGTTCGCCGCGCGGTATGTCAACGAGGGCTTCTCGGGGGGCGAGAAGAAGCGCCTGGAGATGCTCCAGATGGCCGTCCTCCAGCCGGAGATGGCGATCCTCGACGAGACGGACTCGGGTCTCGACATCGACGCGTTGCGAACCGTTGCGGAGGGTGTCAACGCGCAGCTGAGCCCGGAGCTCGGCGTGCTGCTCATCACCCACTACCAGCGGCTGCTCAACTACATCACCCCGGACCACGTCCACGTCCTGGCGCGCGGCCGGATCGTCAAGAGCGGCGGGCGCGACCTCGCGCTTCGGCTGGAGCAGGAGGGCTATGCCGGCATCCTCCGCGAGGCCGGCATGCCTGACGAGGCGGCCGCGGCGGAGGCCTCGGAGCCGGTCGAGGAAGGGGCACCGGTGTGACGCTGACCGCCGAGAACGCCGCCGCCCGCGCAACCCCCGAATCGACGGCCGGCACGGCGACGGTCCGACCTCCTCTCGACCCCCAGGCGCTGCGCGCCGACTTCCCCATCTTCGAGCGGCTCATCCATGGCAAGCGCCTGGCCTACCTGGACAGCGCCTCCACGAGCCTTAAGCCGCGCCGCGTGCTGGACGCGATGGACGGTTACAACCGGCGCTACACCACGAACGTCCACCGCGGCATCTACACCACCGGCGAAGAGGCGACCGCCGCCTACGAGGAGTCGCGGGTCAAGATCGCGCGCTTCATCAATGCTCCGGATCCGCACGAGATCGTCCAGGTTCGCAACGCGACGGAGGCGATCAACCTTGTGGCGTACTCGTGGGGCCGGCGCAACATCGGCCGGGCGGACACGATCGTGCTGACCGAGCTGGAGCATCACGCCAACCTCGTGCCGTGGCAGCTCCTGGTCCAGGAGAAGGACGCGGACCTGGAGTTCGTGCCGATCCACGACGACGGGCGCCTCAATCTCCAGACCTACGAGGTGCTCCTGCGGACGAGACCGAAGCTCGTCGCCTTCACGCACGTCTCGAACGGGCTCGGCACCATCAACCCGGTGCGCGAGATGGTGGAGATGGCCCACGCGGCCGGTGCGCTCGTGCTGGTCGACGGCGCCCAGGCGGTGCCGCATCTGCCGGTGGATGTCCAGGCCATCGACGCCGACTTCTACGTCTTCTCCGGCCACAAGGTGCTCGGCCCGACCGGATCCGGTGCTCTCTGGGCACGCCGCGAGCTGCTCGACGCGATGCCGCCGTTCCTGGCCGGTGGCGAGATGATCCGCGAGGTCCACCTGCGCCGGACCACCTTCAACGACGTGCCCTGGAAGTTCGAGGCCGGCACGCCGGACATCGCCGCAGCGATCGGTCTCGGCGCCGCGCTCGACTACCTTGCGGACCTGGGGATGGACCGCCTCCGTGAGCACGAGCGGGAGCTGGTCGGTTACGCCCTGGAGGTCCTGCCACGCGAGGTTCCGGGCATCACCATCTACGGCCCGGCGTCCGCCGACGACCGTGGCGGTGTGGTGACCTTCAACCTGCCGGGCGTGCATCCTCATGACGTGGCGACCCTTCTGGACCGCGACGCGATCGCCGTCCGCGCCGGTCACCACTGCACGCAACCCCTCCACGAACGTCTCGGGGAGGCCGCCACGGCACGTGCGAGCTTCAATGTCTACAGTGACCGCGACGACATCGACCGACTCGCCAAGGGGCTGAGGAGCGTCCAGCGCGTCTTCGACCGGCCGACGAGCGAGTCCCACGCCGCCACGACCCAAGCCTCCGCCAACGACCTGGACTGATGGACGACCTCTACCGCGACGAGATCCTCGAGCACTACCGCCGACCGCATAACTTCGGCACGCTGCCCTCGCCGACGGCCGTGCACGAGGGTGCCAACCCGCTGTGCGGCGACCGGATCACCCTGATGCTCGGTATCAGCGATGCCGGCGTGGTCGACGAGGTGGCCTTCACCGGCCGTGGCTGCGCCATCAGCCAGGCGTCGGCATCGATGCTGACCGACCAGATCAAGGGAAAACCGCTCGAGGAGATCGCTCGCCTCAGCGGGCAGGACGTGCTGGACGAGCTGGGCATCGAGATCAGCCCTGCGCGGCTGAAGTGTGCGTTGCTGTCGCTCGATACGCTGCGCCACGCGCTGGCGGACCGCATCGCATGGCAGGCGGGCACGGACGTGGCCGCTCGATGAGCCGCATCCACGTGCTGATGCGGTGGAGTCCGCCGGGCCGCTGCAGGTGTCCGCAGCCGGCCGCGTAGGCTGGCCCGCCTCACTTCGACCGACCCACCCGCCTGGCACCGACTGCCGCGGGGCCGCCCCAGTCCACCATGGAGTCCTCATCACCACGATGACCAAGACCTATTCCGACCTGATGCGCGAGGTCCGCGCGAGCGTTCGCGAGGTGTCACCCACCGAAGCCGAGCTGCTCGGCGGCACCGGCGTCACGCTCGTCGACGTCCGCGAGTCCACTGAATGGGACGAGGGCCACGTGCCCGATGCCATCCATGTGCCGCGCGGCTTCCTGGAGAGCCGCATCGAGGCCGCCGTTCCCGACCGGGACGCCCCGGTGATCCTGTACTGCGCGGGTGGTGTCCGCTCCGCGCTCGCGGCTCGCCAATTGGCCGAGCTCGGCTATACCGATGTCGTTTCGATGGCCGGCGGCTTCCAGCAGTGGAAGTCGGAGGGCCGCTCGTGGCAGCGGCCGTTCACGCTGACCCCCGAGCAGAAGCAGCGCTACAGCCGGCATCTGTTGATCCCCGAGGTGGGCATCGAGGGCCAGGCGAAGCTGCTCGGCTCCAAGGTGCTGCTGATCGGCGCGGGAGGACTCGGCTCGCCGGCGATGCTGTACCTCGCTGCGGCGGGCGTGGGCACCATCGGCGTCGTCGACTTCGACACGGTCGACCTCTCGAACCTCCAGCGCCAGATCGTCCATTCGACCGAGCGGATCGGCCACAAGAAGACCGATTCGGCCGCCGAGGCGATCCGCGCGCTCAACCCGGACGTGCGATTCGTGGCGCACGAAGAGATGCTCACCGACGACAACGTGGAGCGGCTCATCACCGGCTACGACGTGATCCTGGACGGCACGGACACGTTCGAGACGCGCTACACCCTCAACGACGCGGCGGTGCGGGCGCGCATCCCGGTCGTCCATGCCAGCGTCTTTCGTTTCGAGGGCCAGCTGACGGTGTTCCAGCCGTTCGAGGGTCCGTGCTATCGCTGCCTGTACCCGACGGCCCCGCCGCCCGAGCTGGCGCCAGGTTGCTCCGTGGCAGGTGTGCTCGGCGTGGTGCCCGGCACCATGGGCCTGCTCCAGGCGACCGAGGCCCTGAAGGTGCTGCTTGGCCTGGGTGAGCCGCTCATCGGCCGGTTGCTCATCTACGACGCCCTCGATTCGTCCTTCACCGAGCTGACGCTGCGCCGCGATCCGGCCTGCCCGGCATGCGGCTCGGGCGCCGCGATGGGCGCCGACGCGCCCGCTCGGCCACTCGCTCGTCCTTCGGTCGCGTCCGGCCAAACGGCTGGAGTCAGCTGATGCCGACCGTTCGGATCCCGCCCGTTCTGCGCACGCAGGCCGGCGGCCAGAAGCAGCTGCAGATCCTCGGCACGACGGTGGGCGAGGTGATCCAGGCATTGACGTCGGCGCACCCCGCCCTGCGGGATCAGCTGCTGACCACGGATGGCACGCTCAATCGCTTCGTCAACGTCTTCGTGAACGGATCCGACGTGCGCTACCTGCAGGAACTCGAGACTCCGGTCGGCGACAGCGACACGCTGATCCTGTTGCCGGCGATGGCCGGCGGGGGATGACCGCAAGCGACGCGTCGAGCCGGGCGGACCGCCGGGATCGGCGCTATTCGCGCGCAGCAGCCGCCGAAGGCGCGCTGCGGAGGGACAGGTTCGTCGGCGAGCGCTCCGCGGCACACGTTCACGCGGACCTGCCGGCGCACGGTGGCCGGTATGCATCGATCGTCGATGCCATCGGGCACACGCCGCTCGTGGAGATCCCGCGGATGTCGCCCAAGCCGCAGGTCCGCATGTTCGCCAAGCTCGAGTTCCTCAACCCGACGGGCTCGGTCAAGGACCGCGTCGCCCGCGCGTTGATCGAGGACCTGGAGCGGTCCGGTCGGCTGCGCGCCGACTCGATCATCATCGAGCCGACCAGCGGCAACACCGGCATCGCGCTGGCGATGATCGCGCGGCGGAAGGGCTACCGCGTAGCCGTGGTGATGCCCGACAACGTGACCCAGGAGCGGCGGCAGCTGCTGGGACTGTTCGGGGCGGAGATCATCGATTCCCCCGGGGCGCGCGGCTCGAACGGGGCGGTGGAGATGGCCAAGTACCTGGTCGAGAAGGATGAGCGTTTCGTGATGCCGTACCAGTACGGCAACCCGGCGAACCCGCGGGCGCACTACGAGACGACAGCCGAGGAGATCATCGCCGACTGCCCGGAGGTCGATGTCTTCGTGGCCGGTCTCGGCACGGGTGGCACGCTGATGGGCGTGGGACCGCGGCTGCGCGAGCACAACCCGGCGGTCCGCATCTACGCCGCCGAGCCGATGCCCGGCGAGAACGTCCAGGGGCTCCGCTCGCTCGATGAGGGCTTCATCCCGGAGATCTTCGATCCGGCCGTGCTCGACGGGAAGTTCCTCGTCTCCAACGCGGAGTCGATCGGTGCCCTGCGCGAGCTGACCGAGCGCGAGGGGATCTTTGCCGGCGTGTCATCGGGCGGCACGATCGTGGCGGCGCAGCGTGTCGCCGCGGAGATGCGCGAGGGCACGATCGTGATCCTGCTCGCCGATGGCGGCTGGAAGTACCTCTCGGAGGACATCTGGAACCGCTCGCTCGATCCGCATGACGACGAGCTGGAGTCGCTCAACCTGTGGTGAGCGCACCGCGGTGCATCCACTCGTGGTGATGGACGGTGCCAGCGCGCCAGTGCCGGACGACGCTGAGCCTGCGGTCCCACCACAGCAGGAGTGGGCAGCGGCGGCTGAGGCCGGGCTTGCCCAGCGCACGGCGGCTGCGGCCGACGAGGGCGAGGCGGCCGATGTCGTGCCGGTCAGCAAGGTCCAGATCTCGCCGGCCCTGCTCCAGTCGCTGATCGATGCGGCGCGCGCTGGATTCCCGAACGAGGCCTGCGGCATCGTCGCGGGAGATCGGCCGGCGCGTGATGGTGGCAAGGCGACGGCTTTCCATGCGCTCCGCAATGCCGCCGAATCGCCGTACCGCTACCTCATCGACCCGGAGGAGCAGCTGCGGGTGACCCTGGCCATCGACGACGCCGAGGAGGCGGTCTGGGGCATCTTCCACTCCCACGTGGGCTCCACCGCCGAGCCTTCCGCCACGGACGTGGGCCTGGCCCAGTACCCGGATGCGCTCTACCTCATCTGCTCGCTGGCCGGCGAGGTGCCGGTCGTCCGTGCCTGGTCGATCCGCAACGGCACGGTCCGCGAAGTCGCCCTCAGCGTGGGCTGAGCCGTGGTGACGTGACCTCTCGCCGTAGCCTGCCTGCGCCGGGACCGCGGCGTCGGCGCCCGAACTATCGGCCGGCGCTGACGATCATGGCGATGACGCTCCTGGCCGCCGGCGCCGTGGTGCTGCTGCGGCCGCCGCGGGGTGGAGTGGAGGCGTCACCGGCTCCGACGGTGTCGGTCAGCCCATCGTTGAGCGCATCGCCGTCGCCGAGCGCCTCCCCGACGCCGACTGCGTAGCCCACGCGCCGCATCGCCGTTCTATCTCCCCTTTTGACTCGTCACAGTTGGGCGTTGCGATCATGGCTAGACAGGACAGACCAAGATGGCTAGATTGGCCTCATGAAGACCACAACCATCACTCAGGCCAAGAACGGGCTGAGCGCACTCATCGATCGGGTCCAGGCGGGAGAAAGCATCCTGATCTTGGAGCGCGGAGTCCCCGTCGCCCGCCTCGAACCCGTCGCGGCCCATGCCGACTCGACCGGCCGGCTTCAGCGGCTGGAGCGGGCCGGGATCGTCCGCGTGGGGACAGCACCGTCACCGCTCGACCTGCTCCGTCAGCCAGCGCCGCGACTGGCCGCGGGCGCCAGCGCTGTCGATGCCGTCCTTCAGGAACGGCGATCGGGGCGGTGAGGTTCTGGGACAGCTCCGCGCTCGTCCCGTTGCTCGTCACCGAGGCGTCGAGCGCGATGATGATGACCGCATACGAGCGCGACCCAGAGATCGCTGTGTGGTGGGCGACTGAGGTCGAATGCATCTCCGGCCTGACACGCCTCGAACGAGAAGGCAGTTTGACCGGAGCATCGATGGCGGCGGCGCTCCGGCGCCTCGACGCTTTGGCGGGTGCGTGGAGGGAGGTTCAGCCCATCCTCGGTATCCGCCAGACCGCGGTGCGGCTGCTCCGCGTTCACCCCCTTCGGGCGGCGGACGCCCTCCAGCTCGGGGCGGCGCTCGCAACCGCGGAAGATCATCCCGCGACCCTACCGCTCGTCACCCTCGATGATCGACTAGCCCTCGCGGCGGCCCGTGAGGGGTTCCCAGTCGTCGGTCTGGATCAGTCCTGACAACATCACCAGGGCAGCGGCAGCCGCGGCGGCGCGACTGGTTCGCTCCGAAATTCGGGACCTGACCGTGCCTACACGGCTCTCCGAGCTATTCGAAGGCGCTCGAGGTGCGCCTATCTTCTGGCGTGGCCAGTGCCGGCATGGTCGTAAAGACGCACGTGGAC
>JACDBP010000065.1 GCA_013694835.1 Chloroflexota bacterium | reverse complement strand
GCCGACGACCGACCCCGACGAGCTCGCGCGGTGGTTCGTGCGCGGCGCCGACCGCAAGAGCCTGGAGCTCTACCTGGAGGGCTTCGAACATACCGTCGCGCTGATGCAGGATCGCGACGCGATCGTGCGGATCGCCCGGGAGTGCGCTGAGGACCTGGCGGCGGACGGCGTGGTCTACGCCGAGATCCGACATGCGCCCGAGCAGAGCATCGCCGGCGGCCTGACGCTCGACGACGTGGTCGAGGCGACGATGGACGGCTTCCGCGAGGGCAGCGAGGGCCGGGGCATCACCGTCCGGTTCATCGCAAGCGCGATGCGCCAGGCCGCGCGCTCCGTGGAGATCGCCGAGCTGGCGGTCCGTCAGCGCGACAACGGCGTCGTCGGCTTCGATATCGCCGGTCCGGAGGCCGGTTTCCCGCCGACCGGTCACCTGGATGCCTTCCAGCTGATCCACCGCGCCAACTCCCACATCACGATCCATGCCGGTGAGAGCTTCGGCCTGCCGTCCATCTGGGAGGCGCTGCAGTGGTGCGGCGCGGAACGGTTGGGCCACGGCGTCCGCATCGTCGACGACATCGCGGTCGACGCTGACGGTCACGCTACGCTGGGGCGGCTGTCGAGCTACGTTCGCGACCGACGCGTGCCACTCGAGATGTGTCCTACGAGCAATGTCCAGACGGGTGCGGTCGCCTCGATCGGGGACCATCCGTTCGATCTGCTGCGCAGGCTGCGCTTCCGGGTCACGGTGAACACCGACAATCGATTGATGAGCGGTGTGTCGCTTTCCGGCGAGTTCGCGACCCTCAGCGACGCCTTCGGATTCGGGCTCGATGAGATGGAGTGGCTGACGCTCAACGCCATGAAGAGCTCGTTCCTTCAGTTCGACCAGCGGCTGCGGCTCATCAACACCGTCATCAAGCCCGGGTATGCACGGCTCCGAGCCGAGGCGGCGGCGAGCGGAGCGTGGGAGGCGATGGGGGAGCGGGCTGGCGAGCACGGCGATCGCCAGGTCGCGGCTTCGACGCGACCGGGCTGAGGCGCCACAGGATGCAGCGGGACGATCCCATGGCGGATGAGAACCGACCGACCAAGCCACCTGCCGAGCCGACACCGGACGAGACCGGTGCCGAGCGCGAGGGCACCCTGCAGTCACTGGTGGGCGCAGCGGTGGAAGCTGCGAGCGCACCGGTGCGCTCGGTGGCAGGCCCGATCGGGCGTGGCGTGGGCCGGCTCGCTGCGGGAGCGCAGCGCGCGTTCCGTGAATCGGCCGGCCAACGTGTCCGGCGCGTCCGGCTGATGGGCCACGCGCCGCTGCCGAACCTCTACTCGGTGCATCCCGCGGCACGCAACGCCTTCCCGCGGACACTGGGCCTGCGGACCATCCCGGTGACATCCATTCGTGGCACGGCTGTGGAGGGTCCCACGCAGCGAGGTGGCGACTTCCTGCCGCTCAAGCAACTCCGTGGCCTCGACTGGCAGGGACGCTGGCAGCGGATCAGGAGTGCGCTCGACCAGCTGGTGGATCTGCCGCCCATCGAGGTCGTCAAGTTCGGCGACGAGTACTGGGTCACGGACGGGCACAACCGCGTGGCGGCCGCCCTGTACAACGGCCAGGTGGCGAGCGACGCGCTGGTCACCGAGCTGCGGATGCCGGGCGCGGGTTCGGCACCGACGGGACCCGTGGCCCCGTACCTCCAGGGCAGCCTGGACCTGCGGGCGGCGGGCGAGGGGCGGTTGACCAGGACCGCCACGCGACCCGGCGATTGGGAGGTGCTGCCCGACGCCGTCGCGGGAGGTCGGGGCGGGGCAGATGCCGGTGACGAGCAGCCGGGCATCGGCCGCCCGGTCGACGATCCAGATCAGCGCGGCCACGGGCACGGCCGGTACACCGGACCGGACCGGCCCCGGCGAGCGACGGCCCGTGACCGGGAGAGCCCCGAGGTTGATCACGACCAGGCGGCGCGTCCGGAGGACGTCGGCGGGTCGTGACCCGCCGCGTCACGATCCCCTGGCCGGACGCCGAACCCTTCATGGGCCGTGCCGGTGAGCCGATCAGGCTGCTTGCCGTCTCGGACGACCCGGACCCGACGCTGGACCACGAACGCAACCGCGAGGCGCTCGGTCGGATCGACCTGATCGTCGGATGTGGCGACCTCGAGCGCGACCATCTCGGGTTCCTGGGCGACGCGTTGCGAGCACCGGTCTACTACGTGCGCGGCAACCACGATCGCGGGCCCAACTGGGACCAGGCAAAGCCCCTGACGCCCGAGCCGATGCCGGAAGGCCGCATCCAGCCGGCCATCGGCCTGCGGCTCCTGGGGTTGTCCTGGCCCGGTCAGGCCACCGGACGTGCGGCGCGGGATGACCTGGCGGCCTGGGCCCAGTCGCTGGGAGCCGCGGCACGGACCCTCCGCCTCCGGAGGCCCGTGCTGGTCCTCAGCCATGTGCCGCCACTCGGCGCGGGAGACGACCCCCGGGACCCGTACCACACCGGGTTCGCGGCCTATCGCTGGCTGCTGGACCGACTTCGCCCGCCACTCTGGCTGCACGGTCACACCACGGTCGCCACCGTGACCTCGACGCGCGTGGAATACGGAGGCACGAGCCTCATCAACGTCACCGGATCGGTGCTCGTGACCCTGGAACCGCCGGGCTGATCGCCTCGCGCTGCGCCGATCCTGTGACTGACCGGCCACGTCGCCGCTGTCAGTCCCGCGACGACGGACCCGGTGTCGGATCGGGCACCACATCCGGGTGGTCGTCGCCGGTCGGCTTCGACGCGCTGACCGCCGGATAGCTGGGCGGATCGCTGGCGGGAAAGCTGTCGTCGCTGGCGACGTCAACCAGGAGCCCCTCAGGGGGCAACGGGGTCGGACGCAGCTCGTCGGGTTCGGCTGGATGGGTCGTCGCTTCCTGGTCGGTCATCGGGCGTACCTCGGGTCGTGCCGGGGGGCTGATCGTGGGCCACACCATGGTGCACTGAACCGTACCGGTGCGACTCTGGAGGCCTTCCGAGCGACCATCCGCAGCGGCCGGGAGGTGGAATCGGCTGACTTCGCCCAAGATGACGACGCGCGCCCCATGCGGCGTCGCGGCCCGGTGCCCGCTGCGGGTACCCAATGAGGCGTCGCTTCCATGCATCCCGATCACGACCTCGACCAGACACCCGCCGACCGCAGCCTCCCCGCGGAGCCGTCCGACCCGCAGCGCGGCGTGTCGGCGCGGTCACCGATGCGCGCTGTGCTCCCGTTCGTGTGGCTGCTCTCGGTGCTGCTCGCCTTCGGTGCCGGCCTGATCGTCGAACGGGCGCTCCTCGATCGCCCCTCCGGCGTCGGTCCCGTCGCTGCGGTGCCGACCCCGATGCCCACTCCTGCTCCGACCGGGACGTCGACCCCCGCAGGGCTCACCACCCCCGCTGGGACGGCCACGCCGGCAGGCACACCCGGCACCTCATCGAGTGCCACACCCGCGGCATCGGATCCCTCGGCCGAGCCGACAGCTCCCTCCAGCCCCACCCCTCGGCCCACGCCGGCCGGCCCTCCGGCGAGTGCGCCGCCAGATGCACCCCCCGACTTCGGTGTCTTCTGGGAGGCGTTCCGTGTCGTCCAGGAC
>JACDBP010000061.1 GCA_013694835.1 Chloroflexota bacterium | reverse complement strand
CGTGGTGACTCGCGGACCGATCTCGATGACCTGCCCCGACACGCCGGTGCTGCGACAGCTGCGGACGATCTGGTTGAGGTAGACCGCCGACGGTGCGTCAGCGCCGATGAGCACGACGGCCAGCGTCGGTGGGAATCCGTGGCGCTCCCTGAACGAGCTCACCTCGTTGGCGACGCGGCCGCGGATCTCGGCCGCGATCGGCCCGCCCTCCAGCAGGCGCGCGCCCCGGCCGGGCACAGTCCCCGCTGTCAGCGGCATCGAGGGCTCGGAGTTCATCGGCGCGATTGTTGCACGGGCCATGCGGCGCCTTCTGTGGCACCTTCCGTGGCACCTTCCGTGGCACCTCCCATGGCGCCCCGATCGCGCCCGGGTCTCGCGGCGCGATGACCACCGTGTAGGCTCTCGTCAACACGCGACGACGAGGCGAGGGAGGCCAGCACACGTGGCAAAGATCCTCTGTGTCCTGTACGACGATCCTGTCGACGGGTATCCAACGTCATATGCTCGGGACTCTGTCCCCACCATCGAGCGCTACCACAACGGCCAGACGACGCCCACGCCGGAGCGGGTCGATTTCAGGCCAGGTGAGCTGTTGGGCAGCGTCTCCGGGGAGCTCGGACTGCGGCGCTTCCTCGAGGACCGCGGCCACACCTTCGTGGTCACCTCGGACAAGGAAGGACCAGATTCCGCCTTCGAGCGAGAGCTCGCCGACGCCGACGTCGTGATCTCCCAGCCCTTCTGGCCCGCCTACCTCACGGCGGAGCGGATCGACAAGGCGCCCAAGCTGAAGCTTGCGATCACCGCGGGCATCGGCTCCGACCACGTCGACCTGAAGGCGCGATCGAGCACGGGATCACCGTGGCGGAGGTCACGTATTCCAACAGCATCAGCGTGTCCGAGCACGTCGTGATGATGATCTTGTCGCTGGTGCGGAACTACATCCCCTCGTACCAGTGGGTCGTGAAGGGCGGCTGGAACATCGCCGACTGCGTGAGTCGGTCGTACGACCTTGAGGGCATGCAGGTGGGCACGGTCGCCGCCGGCCGGATCGGCACGGCCGTCCTTCGACGCCTCAAGCCGTTCGAGGTCGGGCTCCATTACACGGACCGGCACCGGCTGCCGGAGGACGTCGAGCGGGAGCTCGGCGTGACGTTCCATCCCGACGCCGAATCGATGGTCCCGCACTGTGACGTGGTCACCATCAACGCGCCGCTCCATCCCGAGACGGAGCACATGTTCAACGACGAGCTGATCGGCAGGATGAAGCGCGGTGCCTACATCGTGAACACCGCCCGGGGCAAGATCTGCGACCGCGATGCGATCGTACGGGCCCTGGAGAGCGGCCAGCTGGCCGGGTATGCCGGTGACGTCTGGTACCCCCAGCCGGCTCCGGCGGATCACCCGTGGCGGTCCATGCCGAACCACGGCATGACGCCCCACGTCTCCGGTTCCTCGCTGTCCGCGCAGGCGCGCTACGCGGCCGGCACGCGTGAGATCCTGGAGTGCTGGTTCGATGAACGCCCGATCCGCGAGGAGTATCTGATCGCCGACGGCGGCAAGCTGGCAGGTGCCGGCGCGCACGCCTACACGGTCAAACGGGAGGGAGAGGCCTCCGAGGCACCGGCGAGCGACCACGCCTGACGTTCCCCCCGGCGAGGAGGGCCGCCCGATCGAGTGGGCCCTTGGTCGGCGAGCCGAGCTGTCCCGTGGCGTGGTGGCGTGGGACAGGTTCGGCACCGGTCCGCCCGTCGTGCTCGTGCACGGCACACCGAGCTGGTCCTATCTCTGGCGCAACGTCGTCCCGGTACTCGAGCGGCACTTCACGGTCTACGTGCTCGACCTGCCCGGCTATGGCGATTCCCCGGCTCCGGGCGACGGCATGGTATCGATCAGGACCCACGCGGCCACCCTCGTCGAGCTGCTGGATCTCTGGGCACTTGATGAGCCGGCCATCGCGGGCCACGACATCGGCGGCGCCATCGTCCTTCGGACGCACCTGCTCCACGGGCGCTCCTTCCAGCGGATCGCGCTCCTGGACGCGGTCGTGCTGGCGCCGTGGATCACGCCGACCACGCGTCACATCCAGGCACATCTCGAGGTGTACCGGACCATGCCGAACCACATCTTCGAGCAGGTGATGAGGGCGCACCTCAAGACCGCCGTCAGGCGCGACTTCGAGCCGGACGCCTTCACCGCGTACCAGGGCCGGTGGCAGGGTGTGGCTGGCCAGGCCGCGTACCTCCAGAAGATCGCCCACTTCGACGAGGGGCACACCCGCGAGCTCGAGCCGCTGCTCGGGACGATCGGGATCCCGGTGCTCGTCGCCTGGGGTGCGGAGGATGCCTGGCTCGACACGTCGCTGGCCCGCACCGTGGGCGACCTGATCCCGGGCAGCCACGTCCAGCTCATCCCGGATGCCGGCCACTTCTGCATGGAGGACGCACCGGCAGACGTGGCCCGCTCACTGCTCGACTTCTTTCGCTCCTGAGGGCCAGCGTCAGGGCTCCTGCCGCAGACGGCCAGAGATCCGAGCGGCAGCGCCCAGCACCTCGTGGGCGATCCCAGTCTCAGCACCCGCCGCCGGAAAGCGGTACGCGGGACCGTGCACGTGGACCGCTGCGGTCACGTTGCCGGCAGCGTCCGGGATCGGCGCGGCCACGGCATTGATGCCATCGGCGAACTCGTCGCGGCCCCAGACGTAGCCGTCCAGCTGGATCTGGCGAAGCCGCTCCCACAGCGCCGACGGGTCCACCAGGGTCCGCGGCGTGAAACGTTCGAGCGGGTCCACCAGGAAGCGGTCCACGGCGGACGGCGCCATGTGCGCGAGGAACACCTGCCCGGAGGACACGGCGTGGATCGGGAGGCGGCTGCCGGTCCAGTCACGGACGAGCACCTGGTGCGCCGTGTCGACCTGGTCGATGTAATGGACGACGAAGCCGTCGAGGACGGACAGCCCGGCGGCCTCGCCGACTGCCGACGCCAGCTCCACGAGCACGGGACGGGCGAGCGCGACCAGGCTGCGGGTCGGCACGATGCCGGCGGCCAGCGAGACGATCCGGGCGCCGAGTCGGTAGCGCGTGTCGCCCGGAATCTGTTCGACGGCGCCCTCGCGAGCGAGGGACGCCAGCAGCCGAGCGGCCGTGCTCTTCGGCAGGTCCACCCGTCCGGCCATCTCCGTGACGCCCATCGGTCCATCGGCCAGCGCCGACATCACGGCAAACGCTCGTTCGATCGCTTGGACCCTCGACATGCAGGCCTTCCTCGGCTAGAGTCGTGACAGAGTTCCATGATATGGCATCGTGCCGCATCGTGGAACGCAATGGAGCCAGTGGGAGCACGCACGTGACCGACGCCTACGAGGAGGTCGACCTCGCCTCCCTGTCGGACGTCGAGCTCGTCGAACAGATGCACAACGACCTGTACGACGGCATGAGGGACGAGGTCGTCGTCGGCACGAACATCCTGCTCGAACGAGGGTTCTCCCCGACGAAGGTCCTCGATGACGCGCTCGTGGCGGGCATGAAGATCGTCGGCATCGACTTCCGCGACGGGATCCTGTTCGTCCCGGAAGTGCTGCTCGCGGCGAACGCCATGAAGGCCGGCATGGCGATCCTCCGCCCGCTCCTTGTGGAGACCGGCGCCGAGCCCGTCGGCAAGGTCGTCATCGGCACGGTCAAGGGCGACATCCACGACATCGGCAAGAACCTCGTCGGGATGATGTTCGAGGGCGCAGGCTTCGAGGTCGTCGATCTCGGGATCAACACCGATGCCGAGAAGTTCATCGCCGCGCTCGAGGAGCACAAGCCGGACATCCTGGGCATGTCCGCCCTGCTGACGACGACCATGCCGTACATGAAGGTCGTCATCCAGGCGCTCAAGGACCGCGGGATGCGCGATGACTACATCGTGCTCGTCGGCGGGGCGCCGCTCAACGAAGAGTTCGGGCAGGCGATCGGTGCGGACGCCTACTGCCGCGACGCGGGAGTGGCCGCCGACACTGCGCGCCGTCTGATCGACGAGCGTCGTGCAGCCGCCTGACTCTGCTGCTCTGGTCGCCGTCAGACCGCGCGTCCTCGTCATCGGCTGTGGCGCACTCGCGCGCGAGCTCGTGGAGCTGACGAAGCCGCTCCCCGACGTGGACGTGACGTGCCTTCCGCCGTCGCTGCACAACCGCCCTGGGGGCATCCCCGAGGCAGTCCGGCAGAGGATCCATGCGGGTCGTGCGGCCGGCCGGTACGCGAGCATCTTCGTCGCCTATGCCGACTGCGGCACCGGCGGGCTCCTCGACCGCGTCCTCGAGGACGAGGGTGTCGAGCGGCTTCCCGGTGCGCACTGCTACGAGGTCTTCGCCGGCCGCAGGGACTTCGCTCGGCTCGCGGACGAGGAGCCGGCGACCTTCTGGCTGACCGACTTCCTGGCCCGCAATTTCGAGCGGCTCGTGATCCGGGGACTCGGCATCGATCGGCACCCGGAGCTGCAGCCGATGTACTTCGGCAACTACCACCGCGTCGTGTACCTGTCCCAGACGGGTGACGCCGATCTGCTCCTGCTGGCGCGTCGCGCCGCGGACCGTCTGGGGCTGGCGTTCGAGCACCGCCACACGGGACACGGCGAGCTCGCATCGTCGATCGCTGCAGCCGTGGCGGTGGTTGCACCACGGGCCTCGGTGCTGGCGGCTACCTGAGCGATGGCCACGCTCAGCGTCATCCTCTGGCGTGACATCCCGGCCCAGGTACTGGGCCGCGACGGCCGGCGATCGAGCAAGCTGGTCCTCCATCCGCGCTTCCAGATCGCCATCGACAAGGCCGCCAGCCGCGCCGGGAAGCGGGCCTACAACGACTACATCGAGGAGTGGCGCAAGGTCCAGCGGGCATGCGGCGACGACATCGAGGCGGAGGTGCGCGCGGAGGCAGATCGGCTCGAAACGGACTACCCGAAGCACCGACTGGCCGAGCTCATCATCTCCGGCGGGGTCGAGGGCGGATCGACGTTCCCGCCGGCACATGACGAGACGGCGGCCCGAAGGGCTGCGCCGTGACCCGGACCGTGATCGCATCCGCCACCCGCGAGGTCGTGATCGGCGACGACCGGCCCTTCGTGATCATCGGCGAACGGATCAATCCGACCGGCCGCAAGCTCCTCGCTGAGGAGATGAAGGCCGGCGACTTCTCGCGCGTCGAGCGCGACACGATCGCCCAGGTCGAGGCCGGCGCCCACATGCTCGACGTGAATGCGGGGATCCCGCTCGCCGACGAGCCGGCGATCCTGGCGAGGACCATCCAGCTCGTCCAGTCGCTGACGGACGTGCCACTTTCGATCGACAGCTCCATCGTCGAGGCACTCGAGGCGGGGCTCGCGGTGTACCGGGGAAGGGCCCTCGTCAACTCGGTGACCGGCGAGGAGGAGCGCCTGGAGCGAGTCCTGCCGCTGGTGAAGAAGTACGGCGCGGCCGTCGTCGCGATCAGCAACGACGAGACCGGCATCAGCGAGGACCCGGACGTCCGATTCGCCGTCGCCAAACGGATCGTGGAGCGAGCCTCGGACCACGGGATCCCGCGCGAGGACATCGTGGTCGATCCGCTGCTGATGCCCATCGGCGCGCTGCCGACGGCCGGCCGGCAGGTCTTCCGGATCCTCGGGCGGCTGCGCGACGAGCTCAAGGTCAACTCGACCTGTGGGGCATCGAACGTCAGCTTCGGCCTGCCGAGCCGCGAGTTGATCAACGGCACGTACCTGGCGATGGCGATGGCGAGCGGTCTGACGTCGGCGATCACGAACCCGCTGGCGGAGGGCGTCCGCCATGCGGTCATGGCCGGCGATGTCCTGATGGGCAACGACCGGGACGCCGGGCGCTGGATCCGCACCTTCCGGAGCGTCCCGGTCGATGGCGAGCAGGGCCGGCGCATCAACCGGCGCCGGGCCTCGCAGCCCCCTCCGGGGTGAGCGCGACTCCCCGATGACCACAGCCGCCGAGCCACTCGTCATCTTCACGCCGTCGGGCAGGCGCGGCCGGTTCCCGGCGGGCACGACCATCCTCGACGCGTCGCGCGCGCTCGGTGTCGACATCGACGCGGTCTGTGGCGGGCGCGGCATCTGCGGTCGTTGCCAGGTCCAGCAGAGCGTCGGCAGCTTCGCCAAGCACGGGATCGAGTCGCGATCGGAGCACCTGTCGCCCGTCTCCCCTGCCGAGTCGGAGTACCGGAAGGAACGCGGTCTCGAGCCCGGCCGCCGGCTCTCGTGCGTCGCGCATCTCCGTGGGGATGCCGTCATCGACGTCCCGCCGGAGAGCCAGGTCTACCGGCAGGTGGTCCGCAAGGACCTCGACTTCCGCGACTTCCACATCGACCCGGTCGTCCGGCTCTACTACGTCCAGGTCGCTCCGCCGGAGCTCGCCTCGCCGTCAGGCGACCTCGTGCGCCTCCAGCAGGCCCTCGAGGCGGAGTGGGGACTGATCGACCTCGAGACGGACCTCCAGGTCATCCGGGCGCTGCAACCCGCGCTGGAGGTCGGCAGGTGGGCGGTCACCGTGGCGGTCCACGACGGGCGGGCGATCAGCGCCGTCTGGCCGGGCCTGCACGAGAAGACCTACGGGGTCGCGATCGATGTCGGCTCGACGACGATCGCGGGACATCTGGCAGACCTGTCCGACGGCGCCATCCTCGCCTCGAACGGCGTGATGAACCCGCAGATCCGGTTCGGCGAGGACCTGATGAGCCGCGTCTCGTACGCGATGATGCATCCCGGCGGTGCCGCCGAGATGACGGCGGCCGTGCGCACGGCACTCAACGGCCTGCTGGCCGGGCTCGCTGCAAAGGCGGCGATCAAACGCGGCGACATCCTGGAACTCGCGATCGTCGGCAACCCGATCATGCATCACCTGCTGCTGGGGATCGACCCCATCCCGCTCGGGTCCGCCCCCTTCGCCCTCGCCACGGATCGGGCGGTCCACGTCCGTGCGGCTGAGCTCGAGCTGAGGATCCATCCCGGCGGGCGCGTCTACGTGCTGCCATGCATCGCCGGCCACGTCGGCGCCGACACGGCGGGCGTCATCCTCGCCGAGACGCCACACGCGCGCGAGGTCGTCAGCCTCGTCGTGGACGTCGGCACGAACGCGGAGATCGTGCTCGGAAACCGCGCTCGTCTGCTCGCTGCCTCGAGCCCGACCGGCCCTGCCTTCGAGGGAGCGCAGATCAGCGGCGGGCAGCGGGCGGCGCCGGGCGCCATGGAGCGCGTCCGGATCGACCGCGACACCCTCGAGCCGCGGTTCAGGGTGATCGGTTCGGATACCTGGTCGGACGAAGCGGGATTCGCGGAAGCCAGCCGCGCGACCGGCGTGACCGGGATCTGCGGCTCCGGGATCGTCGAGGTCGTTGCGGAGCTGTTCCTCGCCGGCGTCGTCACGGCGGACGGTGTCATCGACGGGGCGCTCGTCGGCCGCTCGCCGCGCGTCATCGCCGACGGCCGGACCTTCACGTACGTCCTCCACGATGGCTCGGCTGCCGGCCGGCCGCGTATCGTCGTGACCCAGAACGATGTCCGGGCCATCCAGCTCGCGAAGGCGGCGCTGTATGCGGGGGCTCGGCTGCTGATGGACCACCTGGGCATCGAAACGGTCGATGAGATCCGCTTCGCAGGAGCCTTCGGAAGCCAGATCGACCCCATCCACGCGATGGTTCTCGGGCTTATCCCGGACTGCGACCTGGAGCACGTCAGATCTGCCGGGAATGCGGCCGGGACCGGCGCACTCATCGCGCTGCTGTCGCGCGCGGCCCGACGCGAGATCGAGGGCGTGGCCCGCCGGGTGGAGAAGATCGAGACCGCGGTCGAGCCGCGCTTCCAGCAGCACTTTATCGAGGCGATGGCGTTCCCCCACCTGACGGCGGCATACCCGCACCTGTCCAGCGTCGTGGAGCTCCCCGCCCGTCCCGCCGGGAGCAGCCCCGCCGGGCGGTCGGAGCGACGGCGACGACGGTCGGCCGTTGCGTCGCTCCCCGACCCGGCCGCCTGAGCGATGCTCTTCCGGCCTCGATCCCGCATGTCCGCCCCGGAGCGCGAGGCGCTTGCCGCCGTCCTGACGGCGCCCACGTTCGAGCTCATCCCGCTCAAGCACGCGATGGAGCACGCGGCTCTCCTGCCGCCGGGTGCCCGGGTCTCGGTGACGGCCTCCCCGGTGAAGGGCATCGACGCCACGATCGCGCTGTGCGAACAGCTCCAGGCGGCCGGCTTTCGCGCGGTACCCCACATCTCGGCGCGGATGGTGCGCGACCGCGGGCACCTCGCGGATCTCCTCGGGTGGCTCGAAAGCGCCGGCGTCGATCGGGCATTCATCGTCGGCGGCGACGCGAAGGTGCCCGGGGACTTCCCGGACGGGCTGTCGCTCCTCCGCGAGATGGAAGAACTGGGCCACCCGCTCCGTGAGATCGGCATCCCTTGCTATCCGCAGGGTCACCCTTTCATCGCCGATGACGCGCTGCTCCAGGCGCTGAGCGAGAAGGCGCCCTACGCGAGCTACATGACCACCCAGCTGTGCTTCGATCCGGGCGCGATCGCCTCATGGCTTGCGGCACGACGCACGGAGGGGATCTCGCTGCCCGTCCACGTCGGCGTGCCGGGCGTCACGGAGCCACACCGACTCCTGGCGATCAGCGCACGGATCGGCGTCGCGGACACGCATCGCTTCCTCACCAAGAACATCCGGTTCGTCGCACGCCTCGTGCGCTCGGGTGGCTTCTTTCGACCCGACCGGCTGCTCGAGGGACTCGCCCCGCACATCGCGGATCCCATGGCCGGGATCGCCGATCTCCATCTCTACACGTTCAATGCCGTCAAGCCGACGGAGACATGGCGCCGGCGCTACCTCCGGGAGCTCGTGCCCAGCCCCCGCACGCGACCCGTCGTCGTCACCCGCCCATGAGGGGACCTGGTTGGACGCAACCCCGCCACGACAGCAGCCGAGGAGCCCCATGACGTTTCCGTCGGACCTGGAGATCGCCCGTTCCGTCACGCCGCGACCGATCGACGACATCGCGCGCGAGCTCGGACTTCGCGACGACGAGATCGAGCCGTACGGGCGCACGAAGGCGAAGGTGACGCTCGCCGGGATCCGCAGGCTCGAAGCCGAGAATCCGCGCGGCAAGTACGTCGTCGTCACGGCGATCACGCCAACGCCGCTCGGCGAGGGCAAGTCGACGACGACCGTCGGGCTGGCCCAGGGGCTCAACAGGATCGGTCGCAAGGCTGCCGTGTGCATCCGCCAGCCCTCGCTCGGACCGGTCTTCGGGATCAAGGGCGGGGCCGCCGGAGGAGGCTACAGCCAAGTCATCCCGATGGAGGACTTCAACCTCCACCTGACCGGCGATGTGCATGCCATCGGCGCGGCGCACAACCTCGCATCCGCCTTCATCGACAACAGCCTTCATCACAGGAACCCGCTCGGGATCGACCCGCACTCGATCATCTGGCCGAGGGTCGTCGACATCAGCGACCGGGCGATCCGGCGCACGGTCATCGGACTCGGTGGGCGGGAGAACGGCGTCCCGCGTGAAACGGAGTGGCAGATCACCGTCGCCTCGGAGGTGATGGCGGTCCTGGCCCTGACCAGCGACATCCACGACCTGCGCGCCCGACTGGGCCGGATGGTCCTCGCCCTGCGCACCGACGGGACCCCGGTGACCGCTGACGACCTCAGGGTGGCCGGCGCGATGACCGTGCTCCTGACCGATGCCATCAAGCCGAACCTGCTGCAGACGTTGGAGGGCGGTCCAGCCTTCGTCCACTGTGGCCCGTTCGGCAACATCGCCCACGGCAACAACTCTGTGCTCGCCGATCGGCTGGCGCTTGCCACGAACGAGATCGTGTGCACGGAAGCCGGATTCGGGGCGGACATGGGCGCCGAGAAGTTCTTCGACATCAAGTGCCGCGCCTCCGGGCTGCTGCCGGACGCAGCGGTGGTCGTTGCGACCATCCGCGCCCTGAAGATGCACGGTGGTGCCGGCAAGATCGTCGCGGGTGCCTCGCTGGATCCGGCGTTCGTGCGGGAGGACGTGGAAGCCGTCCGCGCCGGAGGAGCCAACCTGGCCAAGCAGATCGAGAACGTCCTGGCGTTCAACGTCCCGGCCGTGGTCGCCATCAACGTCTTTCCGACTGACACACCAGCAGAGATCGCGGCGGTGCGCGAGGTCGCGCTGGCCTCCGGAGCGCGCGACGCCGTCGTGGCCACGCACTTCACGGAAGGGGGCGCCGGTGCCGCGGCACTCGCGGAGGCGGTCTGGGAGGCCGCGCAGATCGGTGCACCCGACTTCCGGTTCCTCTATCCCGACGACGCCCCGCTGTTGGCGAAGATCGAGGCGATCGCGACGCGGATGTACGGCGCCGACGGAGTCGACCTCGCGCCGGCGGCCGCCAAGTCGCTGCAGCGGTACGAGCAGCTGGGCTTCGGACATCTCCCGATCTGCATGGCAAAGACCCAGTCCTCGCTGAGTCACGACCCGGCCCTCAAGGGTCGCCCGACAGGCTTCCGTGTCCCGATCAGGGAGGTCGCGCTATCGGCCGGTGCCGGCTTCGTGACGCCGCTTCTCGGCGACATGCGAACGATGCCCGGACTACCCTCGAAGCCCGGCGGCGAGAACATCGACATCGACGCCGACGGCAGCATCGTGGGACTGTTCTAGCCGGTCCTCCGTCCAGCGCGCCACGTTCCGCAGGATGAGCTCAGGCCGGGCGTAGCTGGCGCACAGCATCCGGTGGTAGAGCGCCTCTTCCGCGGAGCGAACGGGTTCATCGGTCGCCACACGGTAGGCGTCGAGGTCGATGTCCTCGAGGAGTGGACCGAGCGCCTCGCCGAGCAGGTCCAGCGTGCCGCTGCCCTCGTCGAATTGCTCCTTGCTCCTCCACACGATGTCCGGGGGGAGCAGATCCTGGCACGCCATCCGGAGCACCCACTTCTCGCTGAGGCGGCCATCCGACGTCGGCGCCAGCTTCAACTCGGCGGGCACGCTCAGGGCCAGCGCGATGAAGCCGGTGTCGAGGAACGGCACGCGCGCCTCGAGGCTGTGGAGCATCGTCAGGCGGTCCACTCGTTGCAGGTTGATGTTGTGCAGCGTCGACACCGAGCGGGACAACTCCCGGTGGAGCGTGGCCGGATCCCGCAGTGCCTTGTGATAGGCATAGCCGGCGAACAACTCGTCCGCCCCCTCCCCGGTCAGGATCACCTTGACGTGCTCGGCGGCCAGTCGCGAGCAGAAGTACGTGGGGATGGCGCTTCGCACGAGGTCCTGGTCGAACGATTCGAGCGCGTGGACGATCTCCGGCAGCTTCTCGACCACTTCCGAGCGCGTCATCAGGTACTCGTGGTGGATCGATCCGATGTGGGCCGCCACGCGCCTGGCAGCTTCGATGTCGCGCGACCCTGGCAGGCCCACCGAGAACGTATGCAGCTCATCGACGTGCCGCCTGGCGATGGCCGCGATGACGCTCGAGTCCAGGCCGCCCGACAGGAATGCGCCGACCGGCACATCGCTCATCAGGTGCGAGAGGACGGCACGCTCGAGACCCTCCCGGACCAGGGTGATGTGGTCCTCCACGGACCGCTGCACCGGCGGCGCCATCGGAACGCGGTAGTAGGGAACGAAGCCGACCTGGCTGTCGTAATAGTGCCCCGCCGGGAACTCATGCAGGTCGTCGACGAAGTCGGCCAGCGCCTTCATCTCCGAGGCGAAGACGGTCACCGACCCTCCGGACGCATCGACCGCGCGACCGTAGTACAGCGGCTTGATGCCGATCGGATCGCGAGCCAGGAAGAGGCGATCCTCATCGCAGATGGCGAAGGCGAACATCCCTTCCAGCGCTGCGGGCGTGGCGCCGGAGCGTTCTTCGAAGAGATGGAGGATCGCTTCCGTGTCGCTCGTCGTCGTGAACGCATGGCGGTCCATCAGCTCGTGGCGAAGTCCCGGGAAGTTGTAGATCTCACCGTTCGCGACGATGGCCAGCCCGCGTGACTCGTCGTAGAGCGGCTGGGCGCCGCCTTGCGGGTCCATGATCGCGAGCCGGCGGTGGCCGAGGACCCCGCCCGATTGGACGTGTATCCCGGCCCCATCCGGGCCTCGATGGACGAGGCCGTCCATGACCCGCTGGACCAGGTCGGTGTCCGAACTACCCCAGAGACCAGCGATCCCGCACACTCCGACATCGTACCGGCAATGCGTGTAGTGCAAGCCCTATTGCATCTGGCGCACCGTTCTGGCACCGTGCCACCGTGGCAGACCATCCCACGAGCAGTCTCCGCCGCGCCCTCGAGCTCCTGGACGCTCTCGCCTCCGACGACGCGATGTCACACGGCGGCTGGGGCGTCAACCGGCTGGCGGCTCATCTTGGCCGCGACCAGAGCCAGGTCTCGCGGACGCTACGTGTCCTCGCTCAGGCGGGCTATGTCGAGCGTGACGCCGAGTCGATGGCGTACCACCTGGGGTGGCACCTGTTCGCACTCGCAGCACGTGCCGGCGACCAGCGCCTGCTCGCGGCCGGCGGGCCGATCCTTCGCCGGCTCGTGGAGCAGGAGCTCGGCGAACGCATCCACCTGTCCGTGATGCGCGGAAGCGAGGTCCTGACCCTCCTGACCCAGGGGCCACCGCACGCCGTGCAGACCGTGGCATGGGCTGGTCGCCTGGTGACGGCCCACAACACCTCGTCCGGCCGCTCCCTGCTCATCGATCTCGACCTCGATGAGCTGCGGCGGCTGTTCGCGGGAGTCGAGTTCGGTGGCGGCGGGCCGAACGCACCGGGAGACGTCGAGGATCTGTACGGACGTATCGTCATCGCTCGCGGCCGCGGCTACGCGCTGGTCGACGAGGAGTTCGAGCCGGGGCTGGTCGCCGCTTCGGCGCCGGTGCGCGATTTCCGCGGCGATGTCGTCGCCGCCCTGAACGTCTCGGCCCCGAAGTTTCGCCTCGGCACCCGCCTTCCGGCCGCTGGTCAGGCGATCAGGGCAGCCGCCAACGAGCTTTCCGAGCAGCTCGGCTGGGATGGCCGATCCAGCGCGCTGGGCCATGGCCAGATCGCACCGGAGGTGCCCGCGTGAGCCTGCTCGACTACCTGTCAGCGGAGGGCAGCCGGCTCTTCGGCCTTGCCGTCGACCACCTCGGCATGGTGTTTATCGCCGTGACCCTCTCGACGATCATCGGGGTGACCCTCGGCATCCTGACCTACCGCACCGGCGCCCCGCGGCGGATCGCTTTGTCCGTTACCGGGGTCTTTCTGACGATCCCCTCGTTCGCGCTGTTCGGGTTGCTGATCCCGGTGCTCGGCCTGGGTGCCCCGCCCGCCATCGTCGCCCTCGTGATGTACGGGCTGCTGCCGATCGTCCGCAACACCATCACCGGCCTGCGCTCGGTCGACCCGGCCATCGTGGAATCGGCACAGGGGATGGGGATGGGCCGTTACCGGCGCCTGTTCAGGGTCGAGTTGCCGCTGGCGTGGCCGATCATCATCACCGGGATCCGCGTCGCCGCCGTGATCATCGTGGGCATCGCGGCCATCGCCGCGGTCGTCAACGGCCCGGGTCTCGGCAAGGACATCTTCCGGGCGCTCGCGCGCGTCGGCACGCCGACCGCGGTGCCCCAGGTGCTGAGCGCCATCCTGGGCATCGTCATCATCGCGATCCTGATCGACTTCGTGTTCCTGGTCATCGCACGCCTGACGACCTCGAGGGGGATCCGCGCCTGATGAGCACCATTGCCGCCACCTCGGCCGCGCCCGCAAGTGAGCCGATGATCCGGCTCCAGGATCTGACCAAGGTGTTCCCCGGCCAGGCAAGGCCCGCCGTCGACCACCTCGACATGGACATCCCGGCAGGCGAGATCGTGATCCTCGTCGGTCCCTCGGGATGCGGCAAGACGACCACGATGCGCCTCATCAACCGCCTCATCGAGCCGACGTCCGGCCGGATCATCCTCGAAGGCGAGGACGTCACGCGGGTCAACCCTGACAAGTTGCGACGACGGATCGGCTACGCCATCCAGCAGGTCGGCCTGTTCCCCCACCAGACCATCTCCGACAACATCGCAACCGTGCCACGCATGCTGGGCTGGGACGAGAAGCGGATAAGGAGCCGAGTGGACGAGCTCCTCGCCATGGTCGGCCTGGACCCCGCGATCTATCGCGGACGCTATCCCAAGCATCTCTCGGGTGGCCAGCGTCAGCGTGCGGGCGTCGCGCGGGCCCTGAGCGCCGATCCGCCGGTGATGCTCATGGACGAGCCCTTCGGCGCCATCGACCCGATCACCCGGGATCGCCTGCAGAGTGAGTTCCTGCGCCTCCAGGAGACGATCCGCAAGACGATCATCTTCGT
>JACDBP010000023.1 GCA_013694835.1 Chloroflexota bacterium | reverse complement strand
CCGATGAACGCAGGAAGCCCGTCGCCGCGGACAGCCACGATGCCATCGAGGTCCGCGGCGCCCGACCACGTGGTCGACCTGGGCCCGGGTGCAGGCGCCTCGGGTGGCCGCATCTGCAATACGGGCGATGTGGCCGGACTGCGGGTACCTGGGTCTCGGCCAGCCGCTCGCCACGCTGTCAGGCGGCGAGCGCCAGCGGCTGAAGCTGGCCATCCAGATGGCGAAGAAGGGCACCACCTACGTGCTCGACGAGCCGACCAGCGGCCTCCACCTGGCCGATGACGCGACTCACTCACCGCGCAGCACCTCCGGAACTACTTCACAGAAGCTGTCGCCTGACGGGGTCCGCCGGCACGGCAACGCTTCATTCATACTCGAAACCGATGGCGACCCAGCGTGACTACTACGAGGTGCTCGGGATTCCGCGCAGTGCGGATGACTCGGAGATCAAGCGCGCCTTCCGCCGGCTCGCACAGCAGTGGCATCCTGACGTGAATACCGAGCACGGTGCGGACGAGCGCTTCAAGGAGGTCAACGAGGCCTACCAGATCCTCTCCGACCCGCAGCGGCGCCAGGCGTACGACATGTTCGGGCGGGCAGGCGTCGGGGGTCTCGGGGGAGATGGGCAGTTCGGCGGGTTCCAGGGATTCGGCGACCTGTTCGATGCGTTCTTCGGAGGGGCCGCCGCCGGCGCGACGGGATCGCGGCGTCAGCGTCAGCCCAGCGGCTCGGATCTGCGATACGACCTCCGCCTCACCTTCGACGAAGCGATCCGGGGGGCCGAGAAGGAGATCGAGTTCTCCGCCTTCGCCCGCTGCGAGACCTGCACGGGCAGCGGTGCGGCCCCCGGCACGGAACCCATCACCTGCCCGCAGTGCCACGGCACCGGCGAGCAGCGCCAGATCCGCTCGACGATGCTCGGCCAGATGGTCAACGTGACCGCCTGTCCGCGCTGCCGGGGGCAGGGCCGGATCGTCGAGTCGCTCTGCGAGACCTGCCGCGGCGATGGCCGCGTGGAGCGCAAGCGGACGATCCGGGTGACGATCCCGGCGGGCATCGATGACGGCCACCAGATCCGGCTCTCCGGTGAAGGGGAGGCGGGTCCGCGGGGCGGCCCACCAGGCAACCTCTACGTGGTCGTCCACGCCACGCCACACCCGGAGCTGCGGCGCGAGGACACGGAGCTCTACTACGAGTTGATGGTCTCGATCGCGCAGGCTTCGCTCGGCGCGCGGGTGATGGTGCCAACGCCGGACGGCGCGGAGCCCGTCGAGATCAAGCCCGGCACCCAGCCCGGCACGGAGATCAGGCTCCGCGGACGCGGGGTGCCCCACCTCCGGCGGACGTCGATCCGCGGCGACCTCCACGTCCTGGTCGACGTCAAGGTGCCGTCACGGCTCTCCGCGCGCCAGCGTGAGCTGCTGGAAGAGTTCGCGGTCGAGTCGGGTGACCAGCTGGACCTGCCGGCCGAAGATCCGGATCCGGGCGGTGGTACGAACCGGCGCGGTCGGCGGCAGAAGGGCCTCTTCGACAAGGTCAAGGACGCCATCTCCTGAGCGACGAGGGTCTGAGCGCCGGAGGGCACTGGCTCGAGCTGTCCGTCGAGGCGGACCCGGAGGCGGTCGAGCCGGTCAGCGAGATCCTCTCGCGGGTCGCGCCCGGCGGCGTCGCGGTCGAAGCGCCATTCCAGCTGATCGATGAAGGGCTCGCTGCGACGCCGGATCCGGCGGGCAATGCCGTGCTGCGCGCCTACCTGCCGGGCGCCGACGCCTCGGGGGCCCGTCTCGCAGCCTCGCAGGTACGCACGGCGCTGGGCCACCTCCAGGCCTTCGAGCTGCGCCACATCGGCGAGCTGCAGGTCCGGGTCGTGGACGAGGCCGACTGGGCGGCGGCCTGGAAGCGGCATTTCCCGGTGCTGCGGGTCGGCCGGCGTCTGGTCATCAGGCCGACCTGGCGGCGTCATCGAGCGGCCGCTGACGAGGTGGTCCTGGCATTGGATCCCGGGATGGCCTTCGGCACCGGCCTCCACCCGACGACGCGCCTCTGCCTTGCCGGTATCGAATCGCTCGCCGAGCGCGGGCTGGTCGCGGGCGCGCGGACGCTGGACGTGGGCTGCGGCTCGGGGATCCTCGCCATCGCCGCCGCGCGGCTCGGGGCACGCAGCGTGCTGGCCGTTGACACGGACCCCGTCGCGATCGAGGCAACCCAAGCCAACGCGCGACGGAATCGCGTGGCGCGGATCGTCCGCGCGCAGCGGGGCTCGCTGCCGGCACCCGGTGGGCCATTCGACCTGGTGCTCGCCAACCTCATCGCATCGCTGATCGTCACGCTCGCGGCGGAGCTGCACGCGGCGACCCGATCCGGCACCGGCGCTTCCCGCACCGGCGGCCGGCTGCTCGCCAGCGGGATCTTCGCCGACCGCGAGCCCGAGGTGCGGCGAGCCCTTGCCGCAGCCGGCTTCCACCTCACGGATCGTGCGGCTGAAGGCGACTGGGTCGCGCTGGAAGCCGAGCGAGTCGAGTGACCCGCGGCTCGGCTAGGCTCAGCCCGCGATGACGCTCTTCCCCCTCGTGCTGATGACCCACATCGGCCTCGCCGTGGCACTGCTCGTCCCGAGCGTCCTGCTGCCGTTCGCACTGCGGGCACGCAGCGCCCGCTCGGGAGGGAGCGGTCCCGGTCCGATGGCACGGACGCTGCTGTGGCTCCAGGGCAACGGCACCGCGGTCATCGGCCTGGGCCTGCTGCTCACCGGCGGCGCGCTGGTGGCGATGCTCGGCGTGCAGGTGCTCCGACAGCCGTGGCTCCTGCTCGCCCTCTCCCTATACGCCGCGAACCTCATCGTCGCCTTCTTCATCCAGCGACCCAACCTCCGCCGGTTGATCGGTCTCCGGGCCGACGCTTCGGATGCAGAACGCGCACGCTGGCGCGAGCGGGCGAAGCGCCAGCGGTACGTGAGCTACGCGATGGCAGCCGCGGTGGGCCTGATCGCATTCCTGATGAGCACGAAGCCACAGCTGTGAGGTCGACGCGATGACGGAAGGTGACTGCCTCTTCTGCAGGATCGCCGCGGGCGATGTCCCGTCCGATAGGGTGCACGAGGACGATCTGGTCGTCGCCTTCCGGGACATCAGCCCGGTCGCGCCGACACACATCCTGCTCATCCCGCGTCGTCACATCGCCTCCGCGGCAGAGCTCGTCGAAGCAGACGGTGCGCTCATCGGACGGCTCGTGGCGGTGGCTGGAGAGCTGGCCCGCCAGGAGGGGATCGCCGAAGGCGGGTTCCGCGTCGTGACCAATGTCGGGGCGGATGCTGGCCAATCGGTGGCGCACCTCCACCTCCACCTGCTCGGTGGTCGGAGGCTGTCGTGGCCGCCGGGGTGAGCCGGCTCCGGCCGCGTATCGGCCTCGCCGTCATGCTCGCGACGCTGGTGGCTCCCGCCGCGGCCGGGTGCGTGCCCGACAACCGCGCGGCGCCGCCCCGCAACGACGACCCCGCAGTCGTGAACCCGGTGCTGCCGACGCCACAGCGGTCGCCGTCGGCACAGATCGCCGCGACGGCTCGTCTGGTCGAGAACGCGTTGGTCCAAAAGGGGCTCCGTGTCGCCCAGGCGATCGGCCCTTATCGACCCTCGGAGCCCGCGGGCCTGACCACCGCTCCGCGCGCCATCTACCAGGTCGACCTTGGCGTCGCCGACACCGGATACATCGTGATCTACGAGCTGCTCGACCCGACGGCTGCCGGCGAGCGCGGTCGCGAGTTCGCGGCCTACCTTGGGAAAGGCTTCGGCCAGACGAACTTCCCGCTCGATGCGCAGTTCGCGTTGAGCCAGAGTGGTGCCACGCTCATCTTCACGTGGTGGTCGCCGTCGCGGGCCCCAGACGACGGGCAGGCACGCACGGCCTTCGACACGGTCGCCACGATCGGGCAGCCCGTGCCCGTGACCAAATAGCGCTCAGGCGGGCGTGGCCACCGGGTCGTCGTCCGGGACCGCGAGCGGGGATTCGCCGTCGACCCACGCGCGGACCTCGGCGCGCTTGATCTTCAAGGTGTGGGTGCGCGGGAAATCGGGTTCGGGCCACATGCGCCAGGCGACGATCCGCTGATGCATGCCAAGCACCGCGTTGGCATGCTTGACGATGTCATCGATGCGCGCCTCCAGCGCCCGTTGCCCGTCCGGCGTCAGCGGTTCCGCCGCCGGCGCGCCGGGTGTCGGCAATGGTGGCGCATCCGGTGACAGGACGATCGCCTCGATCCTGCCGGGTGCCGTCTCCAGGACCACCGACCCGCGCAGACCGGCCACCCGAAGCTCGTTCTCGATGTCCTCGGGGAAGACGTTGAGCCCGTTGGGCAGCACGATGATGTTCTTCTTGCGGCCGCCCAGGACCAGGTTGTCGCGGTCGTCGAAGCGACCGATGTCGCCGGTGTGATACCAGCCGTCTGCGTCGAGGGAGGCGGCGGTCGCGTCTGGATCGCGCCAGTAGCCACCGAAGACCTGCGGTCCCCCGACGAGGATCTCGCCATCGGGGGCAAGCTTCAGCGTGGTCGGCGGCTTCGGCTTGCCGACCGTCCCCCGCCGGTGCTCCTCGAACGAAGTCGCCGAAGCGAAGCCGCACTCGGTCGCGCCGTAGCCCTGCATGACGACGATGCCAAGGTCTTCCCAGGCCTCCTGGAGCGACGGTGGCAGGAACGCGGCGGCGGAGATGAAGAGCCGCATCTGCCCGCCGAGCTGAGCATGGATCCGCCGGAAGATCAGCCGGCGGAGCCGGTATGGCAGCCTTCGAGCGAGCGTGCGAAGGCGTTCGACCGTCCGCTCCTTGCCCTGCTTGGCGACCTCGCGACTGATCGCCGACCAGAAGAGGTCGAGCACCTGGGGGACCACCACCATCGTCGTCATCCGGTGCTCACGGATCGCCTCGAAGATGACGCGCGGGTTGCGTGAGCGGATGTAGAGCACGTCGCCGCCG
The DNA here is from genome assembly GCA_013694835.1 of Chloroflexota bacterium. Lineage (GTDB taxonomy): Bacteria > Chloroflexota > Limnocylindria > Limnocylindrales > CSP1-4 > JACDBP01. The sequence continues at coordinate 697 of JACDBP010000023.1, read as the reverse complement.
ATCATCAGCGCGTAGAACAGCTCGAGCTGCCCGAAGAGGTGCGACAGCGGCAGCATCGAGACGGCACGGTGCTGCCACGGCGGGATGATGTGGTTGGTGGCCTCCATCGTCGACAGGATGTTGCCGTGCGTCACCATCACGCCACGCGGTTGGCCGGTCGTCCCGGACGTGTACACGATCTCGAACAGGTCATCCTTGCCCGGGCGGGGCCAGGTTGCGAGCTGATCCTCCCAGTCGGCCGGGAACGACGGATCCTCATCCGAGCCGGTCGCGTCGGGGGGCTCAGCGGTGAGCGGACCCAGCCCGCGCTGCAGGAGGTAGCCGAGGCCCGCTGCGCCCGGGTCCGGCGCGTCGGGGCCGGTGCCCACCACCAGCCACTGCGTCGCGGCGCGCTCGGCGATGCGCGTCACCACCTCGGGCGTCATCCGGAGGTCCAGCGGCACCACCACGACACCGGCCAACATGGCCCCGAAATAGAGCGCCGGAAGCTCCGGCGTCGGCGGGCTCCAGGTCAGCATCCGGTCCCCGGACCCAAGGCCGAGGCGCCGAAGTCGCCACGCCGCGGCACGGGCCCGCCGGGCCAGGACCGGCGCGCTCCACTGGTGCTCCAGGCCGCCCTCGGTTCGCATGCCGAGCAACGTCCGGTCGCCGTAGCGCGCCCGGGCGTCGTCCAGGATCTCCAGCAACGAGGAATAGG
>JACDBP010000316.1 GCA_013694835.1 Chloroflexota bacterium | reverse complement strand
GTCCGGTCCCGACCACGCGCCGCCAGCGGGCGGCACGCTCCACGCGCCGCCCACCGGCCACCTCGGCACGTCCGGAGGCTTCCGCGGCACCATCTCGCCGGGTGACGGAGCGGCCGACACCTATCGCCCTCCGGCGCTGGTCGATCCGAGCACCGGCCGCGCCCGGACGATCGACCCTGGCACGGGAGTCTTCATCGACGCACCGCCGACGAAGCGACTCGGCCGGGGAGGTGCGGCACCCGGCTCCGAGCCCGAGCGACGCATCAGGGAGACCAGCCTCGGCGCCATCGAGCTCGATCCGCTGCCAGCCCGTCCCGTGCCCCTGAGCGGCTCGACCATGACCCTCTCGCCCTGGGAGCGCTGGCTGGAGCTGTGCGCCCGCATCGACGGCTTCCCGCGCCATCTCTCGATCCATACCGGCGGGATGCTGGTGACCGCGACTCCGCTGGTTGACATCGCACCGCTCGAGCACGCCACGATGCCGGGCCGGGTCGTCGTCCAGTACGACAAGCGCGACGTCGAGACCATCAAGCTCATCAAGCTGGACCTGCTTGGGCTGCGGATGCTCTCGGCCATCGACGACGCGCTGCGTGACATCCAGGTGGACTGCGGCGTCCACGTCGACCTGGACCGCCTGCCGGAGGATGTCCCCGAGGTCTTCCGGATGATCCAGGCCGCCGACACCGTTGGCGTCTTCCAGATCGAGTCACGGGCCCAGATGCAGACGTTGCCGAAGAGCCGTCCGAGCTGCCTCGATGACCTGGTCGTCGAGGTGGCGATCATCCGCCCCGGCCCCATCCAGGGCAACGCGGTCCACCCATACCTGCGGCGCAAGCAGGGCCTGGAGCCGGTGGCGTACCTCCACCCGAGCCTCGCCCCGATCCTGGAGGAGACGCTCGGGGTGATCCTCTACCAGGAGCAGGTGATGAAGATCGCCATCGACGTGGCCGGGTACTCGGCGGCGGACTCGGACGGGTTCCGGCGGGCGATGGGTACCTGGCGCTCCACCAGGGAGATGGAGAAGCTCCACCAACGGTTCGTCATCGGCTGCCAGGAGCGCAGCGGCCTGACCGAGGAGCAGGCGGAGGAGCTGTACCGGCAGGTGGCCGGGTTCGCCAGCTTCGGCTTCAACAAGAGCCACGCGGCGGCGTTCGCACGGACCGCCTACGAGTCGTCGTTCCTGAAGCTGTTCTACCCCGCCCAGTTCGTGACGGGCCTCATCAACGCCCAGCCGATGGGCTTCTACCCGGTCGAGGTCCTCATCAACGACGCGAAGCGGCACGGGACCGCGGTGCTGCCGGTGGACGTGAACCGGAGCCGCTACCGCACGGCGACCGAGTGGGTGGGCATGCCGGGCACCTCGCTTCCCCCGGGCAGCGGCATCGATCGGCGGCCGGTCGTGGTCCGCTCGTCGGGCTGCGTGGTCCCCGGCCGCGCGGCGCGCGAGGCGTTCGCCGCTGATGCGTCGCGGGGCTACGGCATCCGGCTCGGGCTGCACCTGGTCAAGGGCATCGGCGAAGAACAGGAGGAGCGGCTCGACGGCGAGCTGGAGCGTGGACCGTATCGCTCACTGGCCGACATCGTCGCCCGGACGGAGCTGCCCGAGCCTGTCATCGAGCGGTTGATCCGAGCCGGCGCGCTCGACTCGCTGGGTGTCGCCCGGCGGCGGCTGCTGTGGGAGCTGCGAGAGGTCGCCAGCGCGACGCGGGGACGGGTCGACGGACGCGCCATCGGCGCCGGGTCGAAGAAGGCAGCCGGCCGACCGCTCGACCTCCGACTGCCACCCACGGAGGCACCCGAGCTGCCTCCGCCGACCGAGCTCGAACGCCTCGGGGACGCCTACGCCATCCTTTCGCTCGACGCGCGACGCCAGGTCGTGGAGCTGTTTCGACCGACGCTCGAGCGACTGGGCGCGGTGCCGGTCTCGGCGCTCAACGACCGGCTGCCGGGGCGCATCGCGATCGGCGGGCTGGTCGTCACGCGGCAGCACCCCATGACGGCACGCGGCACGGTCTTCCTGGCACTCGAGGACGAGACCGGCATGGTCAACGTGACGCTCTGGCCGGATGCCTGGTCACGCTTGCGGGGGGTCGTCCGGCGCCATGCGCTGCTGTACGTGGAGGGTGACCTCCAAGTCGAATCGAACGTGGTGAACGTGATCGCGCGGCGGATCCGGGCACTTCCCGAGCTGGCGCGATCGACCGGCGGCCCCGAGCGACCGGAGGGCGTGCGCCACATGGGTCACGCGGGGATGCGCCGGCTCAGCTAGGTCATCGCCGCCCAGCCGACGACGGTCCAGCACTCGTTCCCCCCGCCGTTCAGGGTGCGGCAGGCCTTGCGGGACGCTTCGCGGCGCGGGCCTCGGCCTTCTTCGCCGCGAGCTGTTTCGCCTCGCGCTCGGCCCGTGCCCTTCGGCCGCGCTCCTGGCTCCCGCGCAGGAAGTTCCGGTACCAGGCGGCGAAGGCCGCCATGATCGTGCCCATGAGGACCGCCTGGAAGGAGAGGTTCACCATCACGGTCGTTGCGTCGGCGGGGTTCACGTTCGGGCCGCTCGCTGACATCGCGAGGAGGATCGTCAGCAGCAGTGCGTTGAACACTCCCAGCAGGAACCCGAAGATGTACGAGGCACGTGGCGCGAGGAAGCCGATCAGGAAAAAGACGAGCAGGGAACGGGGATCGAGTGTCAGCTGCGTGATGGTTGCCACGATGGGACCGCTGGTCGCGTCAACGAACAGCCCCTGGTTCTGAGCGAGGGTCAGCAGAAACCCGGCGAGGACCAGAAGGAACGGCACGAACAACCGCTTCCGCGTCCGGAACAGCGTCGGGACCGCAGCGATGTCGGCGCGGAAGTCCGGGAGGCGAAATCCCCGCCGGCCGGGCTGTTCGGCCTCCAGTGGGGCCGTTTCCGCGGCCGCCGCAAGAGGGCGCCCCGTCACCGGGTCGAGCCCGCCTCCCTCGTCGTCACCATCCTCGACCGCGGCACGCGCGGCCGCTATCTCAGCCGCGCGCGCTTCGCGGAACCGGCGGCGAGCCTCGGATCGATCGACATTCTTGGCACGGGCCAACGCGGTTCTCCTCGTGGCGGACCGATCCGCGTGACGTGGTGACGGGTTCGGGAGGGGCATGGTACCCCGGCGCTCTCGCCGGACGTAAGCGGCTGTGAAGGCGCGGAGGACTGGCCGGTAAGCCGGGTGGGTTACAACCGTCGCCCGCCGTCGACCGCCGCACTCCCGCCCGGAGATACCCGATGGCCACCCGATCGACGACGAGTGCGTCGCTGCTCGTCTCGCTGCTCGCCTCGCTCTTCGTGCTCGGCATCCTCGGCACGACGGTGGCAGTGGCGCAGCCTGGAGGTCCCCTGGCTGTTGCGTCCGCGCCAACCCCTGACCGGTTCCTCGTCGGAGAGGTGATGACCGGCGGTGAGAGTGCCTCTGACGAATTCGTGGAGCTGTACCACGCCGGCACGGAGCCATACGACCTGGCATTCGTCGAGGTGGTCTACGTGACGGCGTCCGGCGCCGGCGTCACGGTCAAGGCGTCGTGGAGTGCTACGTTGGTGATGTCGCCCGGGCAGCATCTGCTCCTCGCCAATGGCGCTGGCGTCTTCGCAACGCTGGCCGATGCCACCTACACCGGCGGTCTCTCGGCGACCGGCGGGACGATCGCCATCCGGGCCAGCGGCGTGGTGCTCGATTCGTTGAGCTGGGGCAACGCGGCAAGCGACTTCGTGGAGGGATCGGCGGCGGGAGCTCCGCCGGCCGGCTGGAGCGCGGAGCGGGCTCCCGGAGGTGTAGCCGGCAACGGGACCGACACTGGCAACAACAGCGCGGACGTGTTCCTCCAGCCGGTGCCGGTGGCACAGGGCCTCGGTGCACCACCGGTCCCGGGCCCCACGCCCATGCCGATGCCGAGCCCCACGCCGAGCGCAAGCCCGAGCCCGACACCGACCCCCACGCCGACCCCGACTGCCATGC
>JACDBP010000334.1 GCA_013694835.1 Chloroflexota bacterium | reverse complement strand
GTTACTCGAGGACGGCAACGTGCGACGCATCGTCCCCGAGATTACCGATCCGCTCGGGGCGCAGCTCCAGCTGACGCCCGAGGACCATGCTCAGAAGCTGCAATCCGGCGTTCAGACCACCTTCGTCAACCGGACGCATTGGGCCACGACCTATCTGAGCAAGGCGGGGCTGCTCTCACGGCCGTCCCGGGGTCGGGTCCAGATTACCGACGCCGGCCGGGCTGCACTGGCGAAGAACCCACCCAGGATCGATGTCAAGTTCCTTTTGGCATACCCGAGCTTCGAAGCGTTCCGAACGAAGGCCAAGCCCAAGTCGGAGGTCGACGTCGGAACCGTCGGGGTTCCAATCCCCGAGGACAAGAACCCCGAAGAGCTGCTCTATACCACCTACGACGCACTGCGCCAGGCGATCGAGGCCGACATGCTCGACCGCCTTCAGGCGCCGGCGTATCCATGGGAAGCCTTCGAGCGCCTGGTTGTCGAGCTGCTCGGCGCGATGGGCTACGGCAGCTCCACCGACACAACGAGGCTTCGCGTGACGAAGTTGACGGGCGACGAGGGCATCGACGGAATCATCGACCAGGACAAGCTCGGCCTCGACGCCGTCTACATCCAGGCGAAGAAGTACCAGGCCAAGACGGGCGTCGGTCGGCCCGCGCTTCAGGCGTTCGCGGGAAGCCTCGAGGGGCAGCGAGCCAGCAAGGGGGTGTTCTTCACCACGTCGTTCTTCACCGGCGAAGCCGAGGAGTACGTACGAAGGATCAGCCGGCGGATCGTCCTTATCGATGGACGGGCGCTGGCAAAACTGATGTATGAGTACGGCATCGGGCTCCGCCTGGCCCGCACTCTGCCGGTCAAGCAGATCGATGAGGCGTATTTCGAGGGCGACGTCTAGAGCGATGGGGCGCAGTTCCGTGGGCGGATCACGAGCAGCTGCAGGTGCCTGCGCCGTCGGGGTCGCGGTGTCCATGGCGCTGGCGCTGATGGTGCCGCGCTGGCCGGAGGCGCCGGCACATGTCGCACTTCTCCTTGCGGTCGTGGCGGGCGGTGGCGGCGCAATCCTTCCGACCAGCCGCGTCCGCCTGCTCCTGCTGGCCGTCGCGACGGTGCTGTACGCGGTGACGGCGTTCGCCGCGATCTTCTCCGTCGGATTGCTGCTCCTGCCGGCAGCCGGGCTGGCGGGCTACGCAGCAGCTGTCGAGGCGGCGAACTGGCAGCCACGCGGAGCATCTCTCGACCAGCGGCTTGGTGGTCGGCGCGGCTGATCGCTCAGCCGGCAGCGGCTCTCAGTAGAGAGCGTCCATCAGGTCGTCCAGCTGCCGGCTTCGCGGCGGCCACACCTCGCAGTTCTTCGTCAGGCTGCCGGCGACGTCACGGACCAGGGTGTCGCGCGGCGTCCCCTCGGGCTGATGCTGTTGGACCCGGATGCTCTCGAGCAGCTCGCCCGAGGAGCCCACGAGCTGGTCCGCCAGCGCCAGGCGCTCATCGCCCGTGGTCTCCAGCCAGGCGGCACAGGTCATGCGGCCGGGATCCGCGGCCGGGCTCACCGCGGGCAGCTGCGTGGCATCGGCGAGCTGGCACGCCACCAGGAGAGCAGGCAAGACGAGGACGCACAGGCTGCGGGTCACCGGTCTCCACATACGCCAGCTACACCGTCGTACGCCCCGCGGTTCCCCGATCCAAAGGGCCGACTCCGTCCAGACCGGACGCGGGACCACTCAGGCCGAGCCTGCGTCGGCAACCGGGTGGGCGGACGCGGCCTCCGGCTCACCGGTGCCCCCGACGCGCCGGCGGAGTCGGTCGAAGGCGAAGCCCGCCGCCAGGAGGATCGCGCCCTCGACGAGAAGGGCCAGCTCGCTGGTCGTCGCCGCGGCGAGGTAGGTTGCGTTGAGGTCGGACAGGCCGATGATCACGCCGAGCGCCGCGGGATAGACGAACGCGCTCGCGCTGCGCCGGAACGCCCGCTCGAGCAGCACCGCGGAAACGAGGATGAGGATCGTGTCGCCTACGA
>JACDBP010000309.1 GCA_013694835.1 Chloroflexota bacterium | reverse complement strand
GCTACCCCCTGGAGAACGCGCGCGGCCGGCGCACGGTGCTCAAGGGCATCGACCTGGAGCTGTACGGCGCCACTCGAACGGCGCTCGTGGGACCGAACGGTGCCGGCAAGTCGACGCTGCTGTTCGCCCTCGCCGGACTCCGCCGGCCCGACTCGGGCTCGGTGCGCATCGGGGACGGCGCGAGCCCGCCGCTGCACGATCCCGCACGTCTGCGCGGCGAGCGCCTGTCGCAGCTCATCGCCCTCGTCTTCCAGGATCCGGAGATAGGCTTCGTCGGCCGGACGGTCGTCGAGGAGGTGCCCGGGCCGCGCTTTCGCGGCCGGCAGCGCAGGACCATCGACCCGGAGGTCGCCTCCATCCTCCAGCGCTTCGGCCTCGCAGACCTGGCGCAGCGCGACCCGTTCCGTCTGAGCCAGGGCGAACAGCGGCGCCTGAGCCTCGCGGCGGCCAGCTGGGGCGCACCGGAGGTGCTACTGCTGGACGAACCGACCTACGGGCTTGACCGGCGCGGCACCGACGCCGTCATCAGTCTCCTCGACGAGCTCCGTGCGATCGGCCAGGCGCAGCTCCTGGCGACCCACGACCCTCGCCTGCTGCCGGCCTGCGATCGCGTGGTCGCCCTGGCGCAGGGCCGGGTCGCCTTCGACGGCCCGGTCGGCGCGTTCCTCGAAGCGCCGCCATATTGGCCCGCCGAGCCGTGGCAGCGGATCGGGTGACCGACTCGTGAGCTTCCTGCCTGCGCCGCTGGAGCCCGTGCGCCCGGCGTTCCTGACTCGAGTCGCCCCGGTGACCCGTCTGGCGGCGGGCGCTATCTGGCTCGTTGCCGCCCTGCTGACCGTCGACCCTGCCGTGCCGGCCGCACTCCTCGTGGCCGGGTTGCTGGCCCTGGTCCTGATCTCGGGCCTGCCGTTGGGGCGTCTACCGGCGCGACTGGCGCCGCTGCTGATCGCGGCCGTGGGCATCGCCATCCTCACGGTGTTGTTCCATCCCTCCACCGGGGATCCCGTCGCGCGCCGGCTCGTCGAGATCGGGCCGCTGCGGATCACGGAGGCTGCGCTGAGCGCCGGACTCGCGCTCGCGCTGCGCCTGGCGGTCGTCGCCGTGACCTCGGTGCTCGTCTTCGGGCCGTCGGACGAGACGCGATTCGCCGATTCCCTGGTCCAGCAGTGGCGTCTGTCGGATCGGGTGGCCTACGGATCGCTCGCCGCGCTGCGGATCGCCCCGCAGCTTGCGGTGGACTGGTCGGCGACCGGAGCCGTTCGGCGGCTCCGCGGCATCGAGCCGGGCGGTCCCATCGACCGCATCCGGACGCTGGGTGGACGCATCCTGACGCTCCTGGTTTCGTCCATCAGGCGCGCCGGGAGGATGGCGCTCGCGATGGACGCCCGCGGGTTCGACAGCGGCGTCCGGCGCAGCCGGTTCAGGCCCATCAGGATCGGCCAGCTCGACTGGCTGCTGATCGGTGGCGCCCTCCTCGTCGCCATCGCGGCGCTGCTTGTCGGCCGAGTCCTCTAGGCTGTGCTGTGATGGATGCGCCACACATGCCCGAGGCCGGCGAGCCGGCACCCGACTTCGCCCTCCCCGACGACACCGGTGGGACCAGGAAGCTGCACGAAGCGCGTGGCGGCTGGCTCGTGCTGTACTTCTATCCCGAGGACGACACCGCGGGCTGCACCACCGAGGCGTGCCAGTTCCGCGACGCCGATGCCGCGTATCGCGAGATCGGGGCACAGGTCTGGGGGGTCAGCAAGCTGGGCACCGGCAGCAAGGCTGCGTTCAAGGCTAAGTTCGGGCTCCCGTTCACGCTGCTCGCCGACGAGGACCACACGATCTCGAAGCGGTACGGAACGTGGGTCGAGAAGAACGCCTACGGTCGGACCTCGATGGGTGTGGCGCGCGCGACCTTCCTGATCGACCCTGACGGCGTGGTGGCCAGGACCTGGCCCAGGGTGAAAGCGGACGGGCACGCCGACGCGGTGCTGGCGGCGATCCGCGAGCTTCGCGCGAAGCGCGAGGAGCAGATGCCCGCGGCCCCCGCCTGATTCGAGTCGGGGCACAGAGCGAGGCATCGCTCGTGGGGGGAGACGAGCGATGCCTCTTTGGCAATATACACCTCCACATGGCGCCACGCGCCCTCGACTCGCCCCCTTTTTTCACGCTCGCCCACGAGGCGCAGGGACTGGTGCGCCGCGCTCCGGCAGACCTGATCATCGACCCCGCATGGACGGTGACGCGACCCGCTAGCATCGCTTCTGATGGATGCCCAGGTCGACGAGCGTGAGGACGTTCCGAACGGCGAGACCGCTGCGACCCGCACGCCCTCTACGGATCGTCCCGAGCGCCTGATGGTCATCGTGGCCCATCCCGACGATGCCGACTTCGGGCCTGCCGCGACGCTCGCCCGCTGGATCCGGGCTGGTTCGGTGGCGCACCTCGTCTGTTGCACCAGCGGCGATGCCGGCTCCGACGACCCGGAGACCGACCCTCTGGAGCTGGCGCGGCTGCGCGAAGGCGAGCAGCGTGCCGCCGCGAGCCACGTCGGCTACGAGGGCGTCACGTTCCTGCACCGGCCGGACGGCGCGCTCGAGAACGACCTGCCCCTGCGCGAGCAGCTGGTGACGCTCATCCGGACCTTCAAGCCTGACGCGGTCCTGACGATGGATCCAACCGTCATCATCCATCGGGATGGCTACATCCAGCACACCGACCACCGAGCGGCAGCGATGGCCGCCATCGACGCGGTCTACCCCGCGGCGCGCAACCCGATGGCCTTCCCACACCTGGCGAGGGCCGGTCTTGCGGCCCACGACGTCCGCTGGGTCTACCTGTTCTGGTCCGCCGAGCCGACCGTCTGGGTGGACGTGAGCGAGACGATCGACGTCAAGGTCGCGGCACTTCGAGAGCACCGCAGCCAGCTGCGCCAGCCCGACGAGCTGGAGACGCGCATCCGCGAGTGGGCAACCGAGTCGGGCGCCGAGATCGGCACGGTCGCGGCCGAGTCCTTCCGCGTCGTGGATCTGGGCTGACCGCCACGCCGGCTCGCAGGGCCGAGATGGTAGATTCTTCCTCGGTGGCGCCCCCAGTCCGTACCTCCCTGACCGGAAAGGCCTGAGACCCCTCCTTGGCCATCGATCCCAACCAGGAGTTCCTGGTTCAGCCTGTCGACGCGTCGTGGCTCCAGTGCAACATCGAGTGCCAGGACGCATGCCCCGTGGGCACGAACTGCCGCGGCTACCTCAACCTTGCCGCCGAGGGGCGGTTCGAGGAGGGGTACATCCTGTCGCGCGAGCCGAACCCGGTCGCCGCGATGTGCGCCTACGTCTGCTCAGCGCCGTGCGAACGCGCCTGCCGTCGCGGCGACATCGATCGCCCCCTCGCCATCCGGGCGATGAAGCGCTTCCTCGTGGAGTGGCACGAGGCCTCGGGCATCCCCGATGACCTCCCGGCGATCACGCCACGCGGCACCAGCGTGGCGGTCATCGGGGCAGGTCCTGCCGGCATCTCGGTCGCGCGTGAGCTCGCCATCGCCGGCCACGCGGTGACCGTGTACGACGAGCTCCCCTACGGCGGGGGCACGATGCTCATCGGCGTGCCCGCTTTCCGCCTGCCGCGCGAGGCCATCGAGATGGACATCCGGCTGGTGGAGCGGATGGGCGTCACGTTCCGCTACAACGTCCGCATCGGTCGGGACATCACCTTCGAGGAGCTGCAGGAACGCCACGACGCGATCGCCATCTGCGCCGGTGCCATGAACGCGGTCGGGCTCGATATCCCGGGCAAGGATCTCGAGGGCATCCAGTACGGCGTCGACTTCATGAAGAAGGCGAACCTGGGCGAACCGCTCGAGGTCAGCCGGAACGTCGTCATCATCGGGGGCGGCTACACGGCGATGGACTGCTCCCGCACCAGCCTCCGCCACGGCGCGGAGCACGTCTCGATCGTCTACCGGCGGACCCGCTCGGAGCTCGTGGTGGACGAGGAGGAGCTCGGCGAGACCGAGCGCGAGGGCGTCCGGATGGAGTTCCTCGCCAGCCCGGTGGAGGTGGTCGGCGAGGACGGCAGGGTCACCGGTGTCCGCTTCGTGCGCAACAAGCTGGGCGAACCGGACGCGACCGGACGCCGCTCGCCGGTGCCGATCGAGGGCTCGGACTTCGTCATCCCTGCCGAGACGGTGATTCCCGCCGTGAGCCAGGCCGCCGACAACACCTTCCTGCCGGTGGAGGCCGACTTCGAGGTCAACCGTGGCCGGATCAAGGTGGACCCGGGCACCTATGCCACGAACGTCCGGGGGGTCTTCGCCTGCGGCGACTTCGTGACCGGACCGACGACGCTCATCGAGGCCGCCGGCCACGGCAAGAAGTGCGCCTTCGCGGTGGACCGCTACCTGTCGGGCCGGGCCACCGTCGACGTGGACGCCAATGTCCGCATCATCAGCTCCTGGCGCCACGAGATGCCGGAGTACTACGACGTGCTGCCCCGGGTCCACGTGCCGATGGTGCCGCTCCAGGCGCGGATGCCCTCGACCGATCCGGAGGTCAACTTCACGACGCCGGTCGAGCTGGGCTACACCACCACCCAGGCCGTGACCGAGAGCACCCGCTGCCTGATGTGCAACTACAACATCTGGTTCGACCCGTTCCGGTGCGTGCTCTGCGGCGCCTGCGCGGATGTCTGCCCGGAAGGCGTCATCCACATGATCGACGTCAACCAGATGAAGTCCGAGGGGCCGCTGACGGAGCTCGTCGATGCCTACGGTTGGGAACAGGGCGCGGCGATGGTGCTGGATGAGGAACGCTGTATCCGCTGCGCCCTGTGCGTGAAGCGATGTCCCTTCGACGCCATTACGATGGAGCGGTTCGAACTGCAGGAGGTGTCCAGTGACGGCCGCCTCTACAAGGAGAGCTACCGGGATGCCCAGCTCGGCCTGGCGGGTCTTGGTGCAGCGCGCGTGACCGGTGGAGGCGTGACGTGAGCCTGCTCGAGCGGGTCGACCAGTCCATCCGGCGGAGCGCCGCGTTCCGTTCCATCTTCCGCCAGCCCTATCCGGCCGACGAGCGGTCGCGGGCGATGGCGGTCATGAACAACGTGTTCCTGCACATCCACCCCGTGCGCGTCCGCCAGCACGCCGTGAAGTTCGCCTACACCTTCTGCCTCGGCGGGCTGAGCTTCTTCCTCTTCCTGGTGCTGACCATCACCGGCGTCTACCTGATGTTCTTCTACGTGCCGCACGAGGGATCGGCGTACTCGGACATCCTGCGCATCCAGGCCGAGGTGCCATTCGGACTGCTGACCCGGAACATCCACCGCTGGGGAGCCCACCTGATGGTGTTCTTCGTGTTCCTGCACATGATGCGGGTCTTCTACCACGGGGCCTATAAGCCGCCGCGCGAGTTCAACTGGGTCGTTGGCGTGGTGCTGCTGTTCCTGACGATCATGCTCAGCTTCACGGGCTACCTGCTGCCGTGGGACCAGATCGCCTACTGGGCCATCACAATCGGCGCGAACATGGCCAACTACGCGCCGATCTTCAACCGTCCATCACAGCTGCTGCTCCTAGGCGGGATCGAGGTCGGCCAGAACACGCTGCTCCGCTTCTACGTGCTGCATGTGATCTTGATGCCCCTCGCCGCCGCCATCTTCCTGGCCGTGCACTTCTGGCGGATCCGGAAGGACGGCGGGATCTCCGGCCCGCTGTAGACGATCGAAGGACCGACCATGAGCGATGAGAAGACC
>JACDBP010000324.1 GCA_013694835.1 Chloroflexota bacterium | reverse complement strand
GGACTGTACCCTGCTGAGATCGCCAACGTCTCTGTCTCGCCTGCACGCGGCGCGGGCCGCTGCCGTCTACGCTTGCGAGATGTCCGGAATCCTGTCCCGCAGGACCCCGCTGACGGAGCTCCACTGTCATCTCGGCGGGGCCGTCGCACCGGCCATCATGTGGGGCATCGCGCATGCCCAGGGGATCCGGCTCCCGACGAAGGAGTACTGGGAGTTCCGGGACATGATCACCGTATCGCCGCGCCGCGGTCGCTCGTTCGACGGGTACCTCCAGCTGTTCCACTGGACGGAGTTGATCCAGTCCTCGCCCCTTGCCGTCGAGCGCGCGGTGTACGAGGTCGTGGGTGGCGCATACCGCAAGAACAACGTGACCGTGGTCGAGCTTCGCTTCAACCCCATGAAGCGGAACCGCGGCGGTGAGCAGGACCTCGACCACATCATCCATGCCGCGATCCGGGGCATGGACCGGGCTTCGCTGGAGTATCCGGTGACGCCGGGACTGATCCTCTGCCTCGATCGGGCGTTTCCCTACCAGCTCAACGAGATCATGGTCGAGAAAGCGATCGCCTACCGTGCCCGGGGCGTCGTGGGGATCGATATCGCCGGTCCGGAGGCGGCCACCTTCCATCCGCGCGACTACCGGCGGCTGTTCGAGCGTGCCCGCCGAAACGGACTCGGTACCACCGTCCACACCGGCGAGTCAGGGCCGGTGGAGGAGATCATCGAGGTCATCGAGCAGCTCGAGCCGCAGCGCATCGGCCACGGCGTCAAGGCGGCCTATGACCCGGGGACCATGGCGCGGATCCGGGAGCGGGGCATCGTGCTGGAGATCTGCCCCACCTCCAACCTCAACAGCCGTGTCGTGTCGGGCTGGGAGGAGTTCCGCTGGATCTTCGACACGTTTCGCCGGAACAAGGTGCGATTCACCATCAACACCGACGGCCCGGAGATGCTCAAGACGTACATCCGCGACGAGTTCCAGTCGCTGAACCGGCTCGGCATCCTGTCGGCAGAGGAACAGGACCAAGCCGTGGAGTGGGCGCGCCACGCGTCATTCGTTGCCGGAGTCAGCGCACTGCCGCCCGCACGTCGCGCGCCGGCACCGCGCACCCAGGTGGAGCGCGAGGAGGCCTGACGGTCCACGAAGGGCCACTTGTCAGGCGTCCGCGCGGTACGCTTCCCGGCCGGGGTCAGCCGGCCGACAGGCCCGCGGCTTCCCGCCGCTGCCCGATGACGAACACGAGGAGGTCGATCACCGTCTTCAGCATGACCATCAGGGCCACCAGCAAGATCGGCTGACCGGAGGCGAAGAGCAGGAAGGCGCCGACGAGGATCGTCACGTGGAGCACCACTACGCGTCCGTACGGCCTGAACATCTGGGCAGCCGGTGAGACCCGCAGGTACTCGCCCCGCCCGACGAAGTCGAACCAGTAGCTGAGCAGGTGGAAGGCGGCCAGACCAACGAGCGCGACGAGGATCCCCTGGCTCGTCAATGACGAGGCCGGGGGCTCCAGGGGCCGCCCGGTGAAGTTACCGCCCATCGCCGCGAACACGGGCATCAGGAACACGAACACGCCGTGGACCACCCAGAAGATCCCGTAGTGGAAGATGAAGAAGAGCACCAGGCAGCCGCGCGGCCCGTTGCCCACGGCGCGCCCCTGGAGCGTCATCGGGGACTGACCTGGAGGCGCGGCGCCCTGAGCGCGAGCGATCCTGAGCACGTTGACGACGCCGACCACGCCGCTCTCCAGCCAGTACAGCACCAGGATCGAGAACAGGTCCCAGCCGAACCAGAGCACGCCCGCGAGCGGGATGAGGTTGAAGGCGACAAGCAGGACTGCCGGCACCAGACCGCGCCACAGGCCGGAAGCTCGCGCCGCCGGCAGATCGTCGGAGGTGCCGTTCACGGGTGCCATGCTAGCGGCGTCGAGGGTTCGAGCAGGTCCGACTGCGCGCCCTTGCGACCACTCGGCCGGGGTCGCCTTGCCGTGCTAGGCTCGGTCGCGAATGGACCTTGACCTCTCGCCGGAGCACGCCCTGCTCCGCCAGACCGTCCGAGACTTCGCCGTCCGCGAGATCGAGCCGGTCGTCGACCAGCACGAGCGCGAGCGCCGCTTTCCCAGCGAGATCGTGGCGATGCTGGGACCGATGGGACTGCTCGGTATCCCGTACCCGGAGGAGGAGGGAGGCGCCGGGCTCGACACGCTCGCCTATGCCATCGCGGTCGAGGAGATCTCGCGCGTCTGGGGCTCGCTTGGCCTGATCGTCGCGGCGCACACGAGCCTCGGCTGCGGCCCGCTCCACATGGCCGGCAACGATCGCCAGAAAGAGCGCTTTTTGGTGCCGATGGCCCAGGGCAGGGTGCTCGGCGCGTACGGCCTGACCGAGCCCGAGGCAGGCTCCGATTCCGGTGGCACACGGACGACCGGCCGCCACGAGAGCGGCGCGGACGGCGGGTCCTGGGTCATCGACGGGCGGAAACGCTTCATCACCAACGCCGGGCAGGCAGCGACCTACATCGTCACCGCCCGGACCGGATCGCGCGACGACGGCTCCCCGGAGATCTCGGCGTTCATCGTCGAGGCGGATACGCCGGGTTTCTCCGTCGGTCGTCTGGAGGAGAAGATGGGCCTCCACGCCAGCGCCACCGGGGAGCTCCTGTTCGAGGGCTGCCGGGTCCCGGCCGAGAACATGCTGGGCGGGCGTGGCGACGGCTGGAAGACGTTCCTCAAGATCCTCGACGGCGGCCGCATCTCGATCGGTGCGATGGCGGTCGGTCTGGCACAGGCTGCGCTCGATGCGTCGATCTCGTATGCCCGGGAGCGCAAGCAGTTCGGCCGGGCCATCGGGACCTTCCAGGGCGTCGCGTTCATGATCGCCGACATGGCCACCGAGATCGAGGCGGCAAGGGCGCTGGTCTGGCGGGCAGCCTGGCTAAAGGACGAGGGCCGCGACTACGCCCTCGCCGCGGCGCAGGCCAAGCTGTTCGCATCGGAGGCCGCGCAGCGCGCGACCAACAACGGCGTCCAGGTCCACGGTGGCTATGGCTACGTGGAGGAATACAAGGTGGAGCGGTTCCTGCGCGATGCGAAGCTCACCGAGCTCGGCGAGGGAACCAGCCAGATCCAGCGGCTCGTGATCGGGCGCCGGATCCTGGATCTCAAGGTCGTCTAGCGGCTCCGCACCCGCGGAGGCGCCCCAAGAACCAGGAGGACAGCCATGTCGGTCGCACGGGTCAGCGAGATCAGCAGCACGTCGGAGCAGAGCTTCGAGCAGGCGATCCGAGAGGGACTGGAACGCGCCAACAAGACGCTCCGGAACGTCAAGGGGGCCTGGATCAAGGAACAGGCGGTCGACGTGGACGGTGGTCGGATCACCCGCTATCGCGTCAACATGCTGGTGACCTTCATCCTCGACGAGTAGCCGTGGTGGATCGCCTGGTCCGCACGATCGCCTGGCTGGTGCTGGCGCCGGTCCGCTTCCTGGCCTGGGTCTATCAGCCGGACGACCGTGATCGTGCCGGCATCGGCGATGCCGCGATCCTGCGCGAGGCGCGCGCTCGTACCGATGCATGGGCGGCGCTCGCCGTGGCGGAGGACGAGGGGTCGTCGATGCACGCTCGAGAAGACTGATGGACGGCGGCTTACGCGGCTTGACCGTTCCCTCCGCCCCGAGGGCGTCGGCCATTGCGCGCCTGGCAGCGCCCGCTTCGCCGACGCTCGGCGCCTATCGCGAGGCGCCCCCGCTCGCTGCGGATGTCAATGCGCGTGTCAACGCCTCGCGCCAGGCGGGTGTCCAGGCGCCGCCGAACGCACGGTACGGCGGCACGTCGATCAGGTCGAAGACGCCGTTCGCGGCACGCTCCGCCGCGGCCCGACAATCGTCGACAAGGGCTCCCTCGCCGGCGAAGTCCCGCACCCTGAAGATGAAGAGGTAGAGGTCCCGCTCCTGCTCATCGGCACCGAGACTGAGCCGGAGGTGCGTGGCGTTGTTCGCCAGCGAGGCGTCATCGCAGCCCGCGTCCCCGGCTACGGCGCCGCGGATCCGGAAGCCCGCCCGCGTCAGCTCCTGGAGCACCACCGAAGAGCCTCCCGGTGTCGGCGAGCTGCCGCCACTCGAGCAACCGCTGAGCACGAAGGCGAGGGCGACGAGGAGGGCACCCGATCGGGTCGTCACGCCCTCAAGGCTACTGCCAGCCCGGGGCTCCTGCCGCCTTGGGCTACTGCCGACCGGCCCGGCGTTTCGCCTCTCGCAGCCGAGCGAGCGTGTCGATCGGCGGAGCGGCAACGGTGCCGGTGGCCACTTCGTCGCCCTGCCCCAGACCCGCCTCGGGGACGGAGCCCGTGGCCCGGGTCGGTGCCGCGAGGGGCGCGACGTTGGCTCCCGCAGTCAGTGGCGTTCCGTGGGCGGCGCCTGCTGCCGGCGGATCTGCGCCGATCGTTGCCGCTGCTTCCCTGTCGCCAGTCGCCTCGGTAGCCCCGTCCGGGCTCCGGCCCAGAGCCGCCCGGGTCCGCGTGCCGGCGGCACGCTCCTTGGCGGCAAGCATGCTGCGCACGCGCTGCGGACGCACTGCCGGGCCCCGCCGGGCCTGCCACCACGCCCGAGCCAGGACGAGATCAGTTCGTGCGAGCGAGACGCGGCGGATGGCGACGTCGATCGGCCACAGCAGCAGCGCCAGGAGGAGCAGCACGGGCCACAGGTCGCGGGCGGCGTCCGTGGTCCGCAGATCATGGGCCCATGCCTCGCGGCCTGTCGCCAGCTCGCTGCCCCCGGTGGCGCCGCGCAGGGCGCCCAGGAGCCGTTCGTTGGTGCCCAGCAGGCGGTACTCGGCGGCCGTCGGCGCGACGAGCCCGAGAGTGCGCCCCAGCGACGTCGCGCCGTCGCGCGTCTGGGTGACCCTGAGAGCGTATGCGCCGGGGTCGATCCGGCCGAGCTTCGCCTCGTAGACGCCCGGCGCCACCTGTACCAGGCGCACGTTGCGGGAGTCGACATCCGGCGAGACCAGCGTCACGTTCGTGTCGTAGAAGTCGCGCGGTGTCCCGTTCGCGTCGACCGATTCGATCCGCAGCCTGACATCGTCGCCGTCGCTCACGAAGGATGCCTCGATGCCGCCTGTCTCCTCACCAGGGAACGTCCATGCCACGAGCTGGCTGAAGAAGCGGTCGAAGCCCGGCCAGGCCACCCACGACTTGGCCCAGCGCCCGGTCGCGTCGCTCGTCCACGCCACGGAGCGGCCGAGACCGTACTGCCACTGCGCCAGCACAGGGTCGTCGCGCGAGGAGACCAGCACCGTCTGCGCCGCGGACTTGGCGGTCGTGCCGTTGTAGCCGAGCAGTTGCGGCAGCCCTGCATCGAGTCCCTTCAGGATCGGTGAGTCGCCGGTCACGACCGGGAAGAACGCCTCCTCCACGATCTGCTGCCCGGAGACCTGTTGCGTCTCCTTGAGGAAGATGTCCGGGATGCCGGCCGGGTTCGTCGCGTTGTAGTACTTGCCGCCGCCGTCCCTCGCGAGGTCCTTGAGGAAGTCGGCTGAGCCCCCACCGGCACCGACGGTCGAGAGCGTGATGTTGGCCGCCTTCATCCGCTTGAGCAGGTCGGCGTAGGCGCCGCTGCTGGACCAACCGTCCGTCAGCAGGATCATGTGGCGCCGGGTGGCGGTCGACTTCTCGAGCTCGTCCACCGCCGCGCTGAGGCCCGCGAAGATGTTCGTCTGTCCCTCGGGACGGATGCCCGCGATCTGCTCCTCCACGTTGCCGATCGTGCCGAGCGGCGCCGTGTGGATGGACCATTGCGCGTTCTCGTTGAAGGCGACGACGCCGAACTCGTCGCGGGCGGTCAGCGCACTGACCGCCCGCAGGATCGCTTCCTTGCCGATGTCGACCTTGGGCACGCCGGCGAGTGCCGAGCCGAGGTCCCGGTTCGCGGTGTTGCAGTGACAGGCGTCCATCGAACCCGACTTGTCGATGACCACCACCAGCGCGATGTCCGGCTGCTTGTTGCGGTCGCGCACGTCCATGTCGACGGGCAACACCTCCTCCAGCGGGGTCTTCTTGTATCCGCCGGCACCGAAGGAGCGCTGGCCACCGAGCATCACCACGCCGCGCCCGAGGTCCCGGGCATAGCTCTGGAGCGCGGTCATCCTCTTCATGCCCAGCTCGGTCGCCGCGACATCGACCAGCACGATCGAGTCGTAGCTGGCCATGGCCGTGAGGTCTTCCGGCATCGCGGCGGGCGTGATCTCGGTGACATCCTGGCGCTCGGCCTTGAGCGCGGCGACGAGGTTGCCTGACATCGCCTTGTCGCCCGCCACGACGAGGATGCGCGGGTCGCCCTTGACGATGGTGTCCGAGTCCGCGCGGTTGTTCTGGGCGAACGTGTCTGCGTCCACCTCGACCACGGCACGGAAACGGTGGAACCCGGCTTCCCGTGCCTTGACCACGAACAACACCCTGTTCGTGCCGACCTCCAGGGTCACCGACTGGGTGGAGACGGGCGTCCCCTCGCCGAGCTGGAAGAGGCGGACCGTCGCCGGCTGGCGGACCGTCGAGCGGATCGTGACCTCGGCCTCGATGTCCTCGCCGACGCGGGCCGTGGAAGGCGTATGGAGCCCGTCGACGATGACCTCGTCCGCCGCGCCCAGCCCGATGACGTGCGTTGCGACCTGGATGCCGCGCGCGGCGCTCAGCGCTGCCTCGGACAGGCCGCGCCCGGTCGTGTCGTTGCCGTCGCTGATAAGCACGATCCGCTTCTGCGTCTCATCGGGGAAGAGCGCCGATGCCAGCCGGAGGGCGGCGCCCACGTCCGTTGCGGTCCGTGCCGGGGTCGAGGCGAACTCGTCCAACTCCTTCAGCTCCGAGGGGATGCGCTCCGGCAGTGCGTCGGCTCCGAAGGCGACGATCCCCGCCTTGTCGCCGTCCGGTTTCTCCTTGAGTGCCTCCCGCACGAACGCGAGGGCGTTCTCGCGGCCCGCTGCGCCTACGCTGTCCGAGAGGTCGACGACGAACACCGTCGAGAGCCCGTCGACCGGGAGGCGAAGCTGGAAGCCCGCGAGCGCGAACACGAGCAGGGTCAGCAGCAGCAACCGGAGCCCGAGACCGACCCTTCGCCGCGCGAGTGACAGGTGGTGTCGAGCGGCGATCGAGAGCAGGGCGGTGATGCCGACGAGCGGCAGCAGAAGCAGCAGCAGCTCGGGGGCCGTGAAGGAGAGGCCCATCAACCGCGCCTCCGTCCGGGCATCACCGGACGCCAGCCGTTCAGCGCGGAGCGGGTGCCGTTGAGGATGCGCCGAGCGCCGTCGCGCTCGTAGACCAGCCACTCGGCCATCAGGAGCAGGAGCGCGATGATGAGGATCGGCACCCAGAACTCGTCGCGGGCGATGCCCGCGGCAGCGGCGGGCTGGGTGCCTTCGGCCGGGCCGAGCGCCGTGAGCCTGGCGCCATTGCCCGGGACGATGTTCGACTCGTCGGTGTCGAACAGATCCACCGCGAACAGCAGCTGCCGGTCGGGAGGTGAGTCCGTCGCGCCGCCCGACGGCGAGGGTGCTGGCGTCGCCGCCGGGGTGGCCGATCGCCCGCCCGTCGGCTCGGCAGCGGGCAGGGGGATCGCCTCCGCGCGGTACACGCCCAGCTGTCGTGTCTCCACGAAAGTGACTGATGCCGCACCGGTCGCGCTCGGTGGCACCTCGATGATGTCGCCGTTGGGCAGGGTCACCTTGACGACCTGGGTGTCGAGCGGGATGGGCAGGTCGATCGGCGTCGCGGGGCGCACGGGCTCCGTGGTCGCCCCGTCGAGGCCCAGCAGCTCACCGGTGAGATTGGCGACCAGGATCGGCCACGCCACCTGCAGCGGCAGGTCGCTCTGCCGCAGGTCGAACGCCAGCACCGCGGTTGGCTGCCCCTCGCGGATGCCGCTGTAGAGCAGCGGCATGCCGGGCAACCCCGGGATGACCGGCCGTGCCCAGGCGGGCAGCTCCAGCTTCTGAGCCTTCGCGATGTGGAGTCGAGTGAGATCGACGTTGCGCAGGAGTGGCTCGTCGAGCGAGAGCTGCCCGACGACCGGCCGCTCCACGGTGCCGAGAACGGTGCCGAGCGGACTCGTCGCCGGTGGCGCGATGGCCAGGATCGCCTTGGCCGGCAGGTCGGGCGGCAGGAAGCCGTCAAATACGAACAGGTCGAACTTGTCCTTGCCGGTCGTGGTCGGCCACTCTGCGGCCGTCGCCCCGTAGAGCTCCACGTTGGGCAGCAGCGACAGCGCGTTCTGGAGGTAGACGTTGCCGGGACCCACCAGCAGGATCCGTTGCAGCCGGTCCGGCGGGACGATCGCCCACGCGGCGTCGTCGATGGCCAGGTCGTCGGGCGGCCCGGCACCAGGTGTGCCCGCGACTGGCTCGGTGATCCGAGCCTCGACGACGCGGGCGCCTGCCGGCAGCTCGTCACTGATGACCTCCGATCGGCGCAGCGCATCCAGCATCAC
>JACDBP010000313.1 GCA_013694835.1 Chloroflexota bacterium | reverse complement strand
AACGTCGATATCGCCGGGATGCAGGCGACGCTTTCCGGGGAGATCGCCGGCTCGCCGCCGTCGTCGGCGAGCTCGACGGCAGAGGAGAGCCAGGTCAGCGGCACGGTGGCGACCTCGTCACCCGCGCCGGGGATCACCGAAGCACCAACTGAGCCGGCACCGACCGCCTCGCCGACCTTCGTTCAGGGGGACCTCCATGGAATCGCCAGGAGCCGAGTGAGAGCCGGCGCTGGCACGTGCATGGCCGAAGCCGCCGGTTCACGACGTCTATACACCGCCGCAGAGCTGGACGGGCTCATCGACCTCGCGGGCGGCGTCGATCGGTTCATCTCGGGAGACTGGATGTGGGCCGGCGGTCTGGATGACGCGACCGGTGCGTTCGGCGGCCAGGAGCTGCTCGGCTTCGATGGCAACGAGGCCTGGATCCTCATTCCCGATCGGAACGGCGACCCGTCCGCCTTGGGGCTGGTGCGGCTGCAGGCCTCGTCGGCCGAGGTGTGGGTCTCGGCGGGGCGCATCTACCGATGCAGCGGCGCGCCGACGTCAGTCCCACCGCAGCGCCAGGGTTGGCTCGACCCGTCGTGCCTTCCCGAGGGCGCCGAATGCGGGCCTGGGATCAACACCGTCGTGCCGGAGTTGTACGTGCGGAACGCCAGCGGCGAGCGCCTCCTGCTGGCGGTGCGCGGCGATGTCAGCGCGACGTTCGGGGTCCTGCCGGGCGCCGGTCGCCTCATGACGAGCGCGGGCCGGTTGATGACCATGGATCGGGTCTGGGATGCGGGGGGCGAGGTGTCGATCGAGGTGTTCAACGACGCTTGCCGGTCGCTGGGACGCCTCGAGCAGAGGCTGTTCGTACCAGGCGCCGACCCGGTACTGATGGTTGACGTCAGCCCACAGGCCATGGTCCGCGGCCTGGCCGTCGAGGACCTCGGCGCTGGTCCCGTCGGCGACGGCCAGCTTCTCGAGGTCGCCGGCTGCACGCCGGGTGGTGGACGACTGAAGCTTCACGGCAGCAGTTCCTGACAGATGATTTGTTTGAACCACACTCGGCGCGCTGAGCCGTGGCGCCTCCTGCCATACGTAGTGCGGCCGAACGGCAGCATTGGCAGGAAGCCGACCCGCGACAGGTCGTAGTCGTCCCTATGCTCGCCTCAGTTGGCACCTGGCAGCAAAAGCGAGCCCAAGCGTCCCGGAGACACGAGCGCGTCCATGACCGCGCTCGTGAGCGGCGCGGGTGACGACGCCCGGCTGGAGCGCGCTCAGTCGCCCGGCTGGGCGCTCCGCGCTACGAAGCGGACGCGATCCGCGGGACGTCGGAGCGGCTGAGCTTCTCCTCGAATCGCTGGGCAGCCAGCTCGAGCTTCTCGAGGTGCTCCACGAGCCGCTGGCGCGCCTGCTCCGCTGCCGCGTTAAGACCCTCCAGCTCGAAGATGCGCCAGTGCCGAAGGATCGGCATCAGCACCTCTTCCTTGTGCACTCGCAGGTCGTAGATGCCCGCCTTCGCCATCTGGGCGGCCTTGCGCAGGAATCCCTGGATGCCGGCACCGGGCATCTCGAACGCCAGGACCTCCTCGGTGATGGCGCAGACCGCCGCGGACGGATCGACCTTGATGGCCGCGTGGAGGATGTCGCGGTAGAAGACCATGTGGAGGTTCTCGTCGGCCGCGATGCGGATCATGATCTTGTCCGCAACCGGGTCGTCCGAGTAGCGGCCCGTGTTGCGGTGCGCGATCCGTGTCGCCAGCTCCTGGAAGGCGACATACGCGAGGCCTCGCAACATGTCGGGCGTGTCGTGATCGTAGCCCTGCTGGAGCTGCGCCATCCGTCCGCGCTCGAGCAGCACCGGGTCGATGTTCCGCGTCACGGTCAGGTAGTCGCGGAGCACGATCGCGTGGCGCCCCTCCTCCGCGGTCCAGCGCCCGACCCAGTTGATCCACGCTCCGTCGCCCTTGCCGAACATGCCGTGGATCAGCCGGTGGTAGCTCGGCAGGTTGTCCTCGGTCAGCAGGCCGATCTCGAAGGCGACCTGCGCCACCCCGGTCAGTCGCGGCTGGTCGGGCGTCCAGGGCTCCTTGTCGAAGTCGCGCCCCAGGCGGTACGGGATGTAGTCGTGCGGAAACCACTCCTGCGCAACCTTGGCGTGGCGGTCGTAGAGCCGGCCCGCCTCGGGCTCGAGCTCGTTGAGCAACGCGCGGTCGTCGTACTGGATGGACATCGGTTTCGTGACCCTTTCGCGTGTCACGGCGCCCGCCCGCTGGCGAGCGTTCCCCGAACCGCTACCGCAAGCGTACTCCCTGACCGGAAAGCCGGGCCCGTATGGGCATCCTGCGTTCGTTCGCTGGCACCGAACGCTGGGCGACGGGAGCCGAGCTGCGGGGCGATGTCGCGCCGTTCGGGCACCGTTCGTTCGCGGGCACCGAACGCTGGGCGACGGAAGCCGAGCTGCGGGGAGCTGTCGCGCCGTTCGGGCACCGTTCGTTCGCTGGTACCGACGGCGACACGGTCGGGCATCATCGGCACATGGGCGACGAGGCGACGGGGTTCGCGTACCGGGAGCGGAGTGGAGGTGAGGTGGCGATCAGTCATCACGGGCGCCAGGTCGCGATCATCCGGGGGCCGTCGGTGGCCCGCTTCCTCACCGAGATCGTGGACGGCGACCCGCAGCAGCTGATGGCACGCTGGACCGGGAACTACCGTCGCGGCAACGAACGCCAGGCGAAACGGCACCCGCGCAACGAGGGCTAGCCTGGCGGACGGGTAGCCGGCGCTGACCTACCCGGCGATGCGGGCGCTGACCTACCCGGCGATGCGGGCGGTCACCTACCCGGCGATGCGGGCAGTGACCAGTCCCTCGCGCGAGACCGCCACCGCGACGGGCACCGCCGCGACGCCGTACTTGCGGGCCAGGTCGGGCCGCGCACGAACGTCGATGCAAACCACCTCTCGGCCGGCCTCGCGCAGCTCGCGCTCGAGGGTGTGGCAATCGCTGCAGAGCGGGTGCGTGAACTGGACCACGAACGGCCCCGTGGCCTGGTGCTCCAGGTCGTGGGGATCGATGCGCACCAATTGTCGCGCCTGGATCCGACGCAGCCGCGCCCCGAACCGGTAGATCTCGCAACCGACGCAGAGGCCCGTGATCGATGCCAGCAGGGCCAGCGCGGCGACGAGCACGCCGAGCGCAAGGCCGACGACCGGCAAGCCGGCCACGAACGCGACGGTCGACGCAGTCAGCACCGCCACCCCGACCATGTTGGCGAAGCGCGGCGGCCGCGAATCCTCGAGCGGCCCCTCACCGAAGCGCGGCTGGATCAGCCGGAAGTAGGCCACGCACGTGATGCAGAAGCGACGGCCGAAGGTGAGCCCGATCGCCAGGTGGAGCGCCAGCAACGCGAACAGCGGCCACCAACCGGTCAGCACCGCGACGAGCGAGACGATACCGACGAAGGCCTGGTTGAAGCGCGGCGCCCGAGCGTCGATCACGTCGGTGTCCCGCCACGGGTCCGCACGCCGTGCGCGCGCCGGAACGGCGCTGGTGGCCTCGGTGGTGGTCATCGCTGCATGGTAGCCCGGATCGGACTCGATACCCACCATCCCGATGGGGATGAGGGTCAGGCCGTGGCGTCGTCCGGCTCCGCCGTGCCGGCGGGTTCGGGCGAGATCGAGCGGCTCGCCAGGCGGTGGTCCCCCATGACGCGAGGCACGTCGGCTCTGCCCGCGCTCGGGAATGCGTACGGGGCAGGGGTGACGTAGCGCCGTGGCACGAGCGCGTCGCGGGAGACCGAAGCCTCACGGGCCGCCGGCTGGCGCGTGCCCGCGAGCCGACGATAGAGCCGCTCGTAGGCGTCGACCATCCGCTCCGCCCCGAAGCGTTCGAGCGCCCGGCGCCGGATGACGGTCCGATCCAGTTCACCGACCATGCTCACGGCCCGTTCGGCCTCTCGCTCGTCGTCGACCAGGAACCCGTCCACGCCATGCTCGACGATCTCGGGCAGGGCGCCCGCCCGCCGGGCGATGACCGGCGTGCCCGTGGCCAGCGATTCGATCGCCACCAGCCCGAACGGTTCGGGCCAGGCGCCGAGCATCAGCGTGGCCAGCGCCTGCGCGAGCAACGGATCGCGCCGGTCCGGGCCGAGCTCTCCGAGGTACTCCACGCCGTCGCCCAGCACCGGCTGGACGACGGAGTCGAAGAACGCCGACTCGGTGGCGTCCATCACCTTCGCGGCGATCCGCAGTGGCATTCGCACGGCGCGGGCCACGGCGATCGATTCCTCGATGCCCTTCTCCCGGACGATCCGCCCGACGAGCGCGAGGTACGTGCCCGGATGCGGCGAGAACGGCATGTCGGCCAGCGGCAGACCGTTGTGGATCGTTGCGACCCAGTTCGCCGCAGGGTGCCAGCGCCGCTGGTTGTGACTGATCGAGACCAGCGGGATCTCATGGAACGCATCGATCGACTCGCTGGGTCCGCGGAGGTCCAGCCGAGTGTGGAGGGTGCTCAGGACGGGCACCGGGGCACGCCGCGCGAGCGTGAAGCCGCCGGTGTCCAGGTGCGAATGGATCAGGTCGAAGCGCTCCGCCTCCTGCCATGCGGCGTCGACCGTGAGCGCGATGAACGGCGACGGATCGCCACGGAAGCCGCTGGGCCAGAGCGCGAGCGGCACGGTCGGCACGATCTCGCAATCGGCCGTGGAGTCGCCCGCAGCGAAGAGCGTCACGTGATGGCCACGGCGCTGCAGTCCCTCGGCGAGCACGGCCACGACGCGCTCAGTGCCGGCGTAGCGCTCAGGCGGAACGGGCAGCATCGGCGGCGCGAGGAGGGCGATCCGCAAGCGTCGCGCCGCGGCGGTGCCCGCTCTCGGGGACTCGCGCAGGGCTTCGTGGTGGGGCCGCTCCATGAGCCAAGCGTACGCTGCCGCGCGGCCGGGGTGAAAGTCCGGCGACATTACAACGTGAGCGGCGGCGCCGTCGGAGACCGCAGGCGTTCGGTCACGCCATTGCCCCTACCGCGGGCCGCTCCGCCTATCCTCGTGGCCATGAGCTTCGATCTGGCAGTCATCGGAGGTGGTCCCGCGGGTGTGTCGGCGGCGCTTCGGGCGCGCGAGCTTGGTGCCACGGCCGCGCTCGTGGAACGGACGCGCCTCGGCGGGACGTGCACCAACGACGGTTGTGTCCCGACGCGAGTCCTGGCGCATGTGGCGCGGCTGGTGCGCGATGCGGAGCAGTTCCGCGGCTACGGCCTCACCGGCGCTTCGCCCGGCGTCGACTTTCCGGCCGTGCTGGCGCGGACGCGCGAGATGGTGGAGGCCGTGCACGCCAAGAAGCAGCTCGAGCAGCATCTTGCGG
Organism: Chloroflexota bacterium; assembly: GCA_013694835.1. Taxonomy (GTDB): domain Bacteria; phylum Chloroflexota; class Limnocylindria; order Limnocylindrales; family CSP1-4; genus JACDBP01. The sequence goes on along the minus strand of JACDBP010000313.1, from coordinate 467 downwards.
ACGCCGGGGTGCAGCTCATCCCGGGTGCTGCGCGGTTCGTTGACCCCCGCACGCTGGAGACCGACGCCGGCCAGAGCGTGCGCGCGTCCAGCTTCGTCATCTGCGTGGGCGGGCACCCGCGGCGGCTCGCTTTCCCCGGCGCCGACCTGGCGCTGACCCACAGCGACGTCTGGTCCCTCCAGGGCCTGCCGGGCTCGATCGTCATCGTCGGCGGCGCGGCGACCGGCTGTCAGCTGGCGTCGGTCTTTGCCGCGTTCGGGTCGGCCGTAACGTTGCTGGAGCTCGCGCCGCGCCTGCTGCCGAACGAGGACGCGGCTGTTTCCTCGGCGCTCACCGCGGCGCTCGGCGGTCGAGGCATCGCGCTCCACACCGGCATCGACGGCGTCGATTCGATCGAGCGGGCCGGCAGGGACGGCCGGCTGACGCTGCACTACCGGGATGGTGGGACTGCGGCGACGGTCGAGGCG
>JACDBP010000291.1 GCA_013694835.1 Chloroflexota bacterium | reverse complement strand
GGGGATGCTTCGATTCAGCCTCCAGCGCATCCTCAGCGCGCTCCTCACGGCGTTCGTCGTCGTCAGTGCGACCTTCTTCATCATCCGGCTCGTGCCGGGCGATCCGGCGACGGCGATGGCGCCGCCGAATGCCAGGCCCGCCCAGATCCAGAGGGTCCGCGAGTACCTGGGGCTGGACAAGCCCCTGTATGAGCAATACGCGCTCTACCTCCAGCGCGTCGCAGCGCTCGACCTGGGGACGTCGATCCGCACCAATCGACCGGTGCTCTCGGACATCACGGCGAGGATCCCCGCGAGCGTCGAGCTGGCCGCTGCGGCGTTCCTGCTCGAGATCGTCATCGCCATCCCCATCGGCATCCTTGCCGCAGTCCGCCGTGGATCACGCCTGGACATCCTGACGAGGCTGTCGTCGTCGGCGATCGTCGGGCTGCCGGTCTTCTGGGTGAGCCTGATGTTCCTGTGGATCTTCGCCTTCCTGCTCGGGTTGTTCCCGCTCGGTGGCCGTCTCGAGCTCCAGACCGACCTGCCGAGTGTCAGCGGATTCGTGGTCATCGATTCGCTGATCGCCGGAAGGCTCGACATCATGGTGGAGGGCCTTCACCACCTGTTCCTGCCAGCGCTCGCGCTGGCGCTGCCATCCATCGCCTTCTGGACCCGCCTGATGCGCGGCAGTCTGCTCGAGGTTCTCGGCGAGGACTATGTGCGGACCGCTCGGGCCAAGGGCCTCAAGCGGCGGGACGTGGTGATGCGCCACGGTGTCCGGAACGCGATGAACCCGATGGTCACCGTCTTCGGGTTCGAGCTGGTGGCACTCCTGACGGGGGCCCTGCTGGTCGAGATCGTGTTCGCCTGGCCGGGCGTCGGCAACTACATCTTCGGGTCGCTCCAGGTCCGTGACTACCCCGTCGTTCAGGGCTCGGTGATCCTCATCGCGTTTCTGTACGTAACCGTCAATTCGATCGTCGACATCGTGCAGGCGCGGCTGGATCCTCGGGTGCTTGCGTCGATCGAGGGACGGACATGACCGCCTCGACGGAGCTTCCGGCCCCCGACACGGCGCCGGTCGTCGTCGTCGGCAGCGGCGGCCGCCGCCGTCGGTTGCGGGGGATCCGCGACATCGTTCGCGCGTCGCGGACGATCCAGGTGGGACTGCTGATCGTCCTGACCCTGTTCGCCCTGGGTGTCTTCGCGCCGTTCCTGACTCCCTGGTCGCCCACCCAGATCGACCTGAAGAACACGCTCAGGATGCCTTCCGCAGCCCACCTGCTCGGCACGGATGAGCTCGGTCGGGACCAGTTCACGCGCCTCCTGTACGGGGCCCGCGTGTCGATGGTGATGGGCCTCATCGCGGTGTTCATCTCGGCGTCGGTCGGCGCGGTGATCGGCCTGGTCGCGGGCTACTTCGTGGGCTTCTTCGACGACGCGATCATGCGCGTGATGGACGCGATCCTGGCGTTCCCGGCGCTGCTGCTGGCGCTCCTCGTGGTCTCGGTGGTGGGGCCGGGACTGGTCCAGGTGCTCATCGCCTTCGGCATCGCGGGCATCCCGTTCTACGCGCGGCTGATGCGGGGCATGGTCCTGTCGATCCGGGCACGCGAGTACGTGGAGGCGGCGGAGGCGCTCGGGGCGTCGCCGTTCAAGATCATCTTCTGGCACATCCTGCCGAACGCGATGGCGCCACTGATCATCACCACCACGCTGGCGATGGGCCTGGTGATCGTGGGGCTTGCCAGTCTCGGCTTCATCGGCCTCGGTGCCCAGCCTCCCACGCCGGAGTGGGGCTCGATGCTGAGCGGCAATCAGTCGCGCTTCTTCTCCGCGCCGTGGCTGCTGATCAGTCCGGGCCTCGCGATCGTCCTCGCGGTGGTGGGGTACTCGCTGGTGGGCGACGGCCTGCGGGACGCGCTCGACCCGCGACTCCGGTATCTCCGAGGGTGACCCTGGCGGAGCCGCTCGTCCGGATCAGCGATCTCTCCACCTGGTTCCATACCGGCTCGGGGGTCGCGAGGGCTGTGGACGGCGTGTCGTTCGACATCGTGGCGGGACAGACACTGGGGTTGATCGGGGAGTCAGGCTGCGGCAAGAGCGTCACCGCCATGTCGATCACGGGGCTGATCGATGCACCCGGTCGGATCCAGCCCGGCAGCTCGATCCGGTTCGCCGGCCGGGAGCTCGTGGGCGCCGACGAGCCCACCCTCCGGGGGATCCGTGGTGCGGAGATCGGGATGATCTTCCAGGAGCCGATGAGCTCGCTGAACCCGGTCTACACGGTGGGTGCGCAGATCGCCGAGGCCGTCCGCGCCCACCGGGATGTGAGCCGCAGAGAGGCGATGGACCGCGCGGTCGAGATGCTCCAGCTCGTCCGGATCGCGGCCCCGGAGCGGCGCGTCCACGACTTCCCGCACGAGATGTCAGGCGGCATGCGCCAGCGCGTGATGATCGCGATCGCGCTGGCCTGCGAACCCAGGCTGCTCATCGCCGACGAGCCGACGACGGCGCTCGATGTGACGACGCAGTCTCAGATCCTCAACCTGCTGCTCGACCTCCAGGAGCGGAACGGGATGGCCATCATGCTGATCACCCACGATCTGGGCGTGATCGCCGAGACGGCCGATGACGTGGTGGTGATGTACCTG
>JACDBP010000235.1 GCA_013694835.1 Chloroflexota bacterium | reverse complement strand
GCGATGGAGAGGTCGTCGACGCCGGCCTCCACGAGCGAGCCGGGCCCGGCATCGGTCGCCTCCAGCTGGATCGAGACGGTCTGGCCGGCCCAGGCGCTGAGGTCGACCGTGGCCGTCCGCCAGAACGCCAGCCGATCGGTCGCCGAGCCCTGCATCAGGAAGACGGTCGTGGTCGTGCCACCGGCGTTCACGACGACAGCGGCGAACCGGTCGTCAGGCGTCGACTTGGTGTTGTGCGCGAAGCTCCAACGGAACCGGAGCTCGTGCGTCGCCCCGCCAACGAGCACCGGCAGCCGGATCGGCCGTGAGCGAGCGGTGGTCGTGCCACCGTCCAAGTCGTACCGGGCAGGCCCGCCACCCGCCAGCGGCCCGGTGATCATCCCGCGGCGGCCGCTGGTGGGGTTGCCCGGCTGGCGAGTGCCGGCAACGTCCGCCGTGCGCTCGGGGTCGGATCGTTCCCATCGTCCGGAAGTCGCCGTGTCCGTGCCGTCCGGGTTCACTACCCAGCCACGGCCGGTCTCGAAGTCGTCCGAGAACGGGCCGCAGTGGCGTTCCTCCAAACCGGCCGCGCGATAGGGACAATCAGCCTGCTCCGTCGCATAGAGCAGCGCGTCGATGTTGCGGCTCGTCTCGGGGCCGATCTCGCTGTCGTCCGGGTAGCGCCCGAGGGTCAGCTCGAACGTGAACGTGAAGACGCGGTGACGCTCGTACACCCAGTCGCCCTTGGAGCCCGACGTGATGTACAGGTCGCTGGTCTGCTGCGCGGTGTAGCCGTTGCTGGCGGCCATCGCCGTGCCCATCGCCACGAACGTCGCCTGATCGTCGGCGGTCATGTCGAGCGGCAGGTCGGACGTCGTCCAGCCGTAGGGCCACAGCACGAGCCGGCCCTGCGTGTGGAGAGAGATCGCCACGCGCAGCTGCTGGACGCCGCCCACGACTCGGCTCTCCACGAAGTCGCGCAGGACCCGGGCTTCCGGCGTGGACCAGGCGGCAGGGCCTCGGTAGTTCCAGGCCGACGGTGTCGCGCTCGAGCCACCGCAGCAGCCCCAGCGGTAGTCGAAGTTGCGGTTGATGTCGGTCCCGATCGACGACGAGCCCGGCGTGGGCTGGCGGTTCTTCCGCCAGTAGCGGTACTGCCCGCCGCTGATGTCGTACTGCCCGCCGTCGGGGTTCGCCATGAAGACGATGAAGATCTCGCGCGAGTCGACGATCGAGGTCACCCGCCGGCCGAGCGCGCCGCCGCCGCCGTACTGGTCGGTCAGCGTGGCGAACAACGCGAGTGCCATCTCCGCGCTCATGTGCTCGCGAGCGTGGACGAGCCCGTCGACCATGACCTCTGGCTCGTCCTCGTCAACCGTGACGTTGTCGCTCACCTTGGCCATCCAGATCTCGCGCCCGAGGTGCGATCGGCCGATGCTGGACAGCTGGACGATGCCCGGGTGGTCGACCGCGGCGGCCTGGATCTCGGCGAGCATCTCGGCATAGGTGTGATATGCCTCGTCGCCGGCTGGGAACTCCGAAGCGGCGCGCGCGGTCTGAGGCGCGATCCCGGCAACGGCCGCAATCATGCACAACACCGCCGCGAGCCAGCTCCCGCGAATGGATGCCACGCCCGGAGACTAGCAGGCACTGGCCGACAACCCGACCCGCGGCGGGCGGCAACCCGACCAGCCCACCCGGAGCGGGCAGCCCTGGATCCATGCCCTGAGTCGACTGGCAAGACTCGCGTCCATCGCGGCCGAGGCGCGCCGTGGCGTCCATCGCCCGCGGCGCAGGTCCGCTGCAAGACCTCCGTAACGCGGTCCCACCGGACGAGCCGCGGCCGGCCACGGCCGCTGACCTACCTTACGAAGGGGAGATCGGAAGGCCAAGCCACTCCCCGTTCCGGAGGTCGCCATGGTCCAGATCGGCTACGCCCTGTCCAGCGAGGAGCACCTCCCGAACGACCTGGTGCGCAACGCACGCCTGGCGGAGGAAACGGGTTTCACCTTTGCGCTCATCTCGGATCACTTCCACCCGTGGGTCGATGCCCAGGGTCAGAGCCCCTTCGTCTGGTCGGTCATCGGCGGCATCGCCCAGGCGACCGAGCGGCTGGAGCTGGGCACCGGCGTCACGTGCCCGCTGATCCGGATCCATCCGGCGATCATCGCGCACGCCGCCGCCACTTCCGCGGCGATGATGCCCGGCCGCTTCTTCCTCGGTGTCGGCACGGGGGAGAACCTCAACGAGCACATCCTCGGCGACAAGTGGCCGCCCAGCGACGTTCGGCGCGAGATGCTGGAGGAGGCGGTGGAGGTGATGCGGCTGCTCTGGAAGGGCGGTTCGCAGAGCCACTACGGCACGTACTACGAGGTCGAGAACGCCCGGCTGTACACCCTGCCACCGGATCCGCCGCGGATCATGGTCGCGGCGAGCGGTGAGCAGGCCGCGGACCTCGCGGGACGCATCGGCGATGGTCTCATCGGCCTCGCGCCGGACAAGAAGATGCTGCAGACCTTCACTCGCGCCGGCGGCAAGGGCAAGCCGCGCTTCGGGCAGTTCACGACGTGCTGGGCCAAGACCGAGAAGGAAGGTGTCCGGACGGCCAAGGAGATCTGGCCGAACACCGGCGTGCCGGGCGAGCTGATGGTCGAGCTGCCGGTGCCAGCCCACTTCGAGCAGGCGTCGGAGAACGTGACCGACGAGACGATCCGTGAGTCGATCCTGTGCGGGCCGGATCCGAAGCCTCACCTGGAGCAGATCCAGGCGTTCGTGGATGCCGGCTACAGTCATGTCTACGTCCACCAGGTCGGCCCCGACCAGGAGGGCTTCATGCGCTTCTATCGAGAGAAGGTGCTGCCGGAGTTCGGGGCACCTACCTCGAAGGCCCGGCCGAAGTCAGGCGCCCGCGCGACGTAGCGGTCAGCGATCCACGACCCGCTCCACGACGACCTCGACCGGCAGCGAGCCGGCAGCCCAGCTCGACAGCCGCCGTCCCTCCGACCAGCCCTGGTACTTGGCGGCCAGCAGCCGGCGCACCACGGGCTCCCGGTCCGTCCCCTCCGGGAACGCCGCCCGGCCGGCGAAGATTCGGCCCCCGATGAGGACCTCCGCCTCAGCCGTCGCCTGGAGGTTGCGCACCCATGCGGCCCGCTCCCGACCGCCCGCCAGAAAGGCCACCCGGTCTTCATCTGCCGCGAACCACAGCTCGACGGTGTGCATCGCCCCGCTGACCCGGCCCACGGACCGCAGGTCGCAGACGCTCGCGTCGGCCACCTCGGCCAGGCGCCGGCGCACCTCGGACGGCGCCGGCTCATGGCCGCCGCTCACGGATATCGCGATAGCGAGGAGACGATCTGGTCCGGGACCGGGCTGTCGAACCAGGCGTACGGGCCGAAGACCCATACCAGGAACACGGACCCGTCGGATGGGTCGACCCCGGCGCCCGTCCTCAGCCGGCCATCGCCGTAGTCGTACGTGCGCCAGCGGGTGCCCGCGAGCGCCAGGAGATAGCCCTCCTCCGGCTCGCCCTGCGCCACGGGCGGGTTGGTGAACAGGTCCTTGAACGCCTCGGTCACGAAGTCGGTCACCGCGACACTCAACTCGGCCTCGTCCCTGCCGCGCCCTGGGATGCCCAGCCTGAAGAGCACCACTCCGGACTGCTTGTCAGGGCTCTCGTAGCCATTGAACAGTCCCGCGTAACTCACCTCCGCCTCCGTCCAGTCCGGCGGTCGGCAGAGCGCGACCGTGAGGTCACGGGCGGCGAAGGCCCGCAGGTCGCCGAACGACGAGGTCGCCTGGGCCTGGCCGGCCAGCCGGCCGTTGACGTACAGCTCGACGCGGTACGAGCCGTCGGGCAGGCAACTCGGCGGCGTGGACGCGGCAAGGTACGAGCGCAGGTTGTACTCGTCCCTGGTCACGTCGACCACGCCGGAGATCGACGGGATCACGGTCCAGCCGCGCTGCTGAGGATCGTCGTAGTACCACTGCGCCGACAGCACGTCGCGGCTGGTGTCCCATGCCTGGAGCTCGGCGGTCCACTCGACCTCGGCCGGGAGCACACCGACGCTCACGGGACCGAGCGAAGCGGGCGACTGGGGCTGGTCCACGGCCGATTCGCGGGCTACCGCCCCGACCAGGAACTGCTTGATGCCACCGACCTTCGGGGCGAGATCGGGGCGCCGCGAAGCTAGCGTCTCGAGGTCGCTCAAGGCTGCCGCCGTGACGAACTCCTCGATCACCGGCTCGGCACGCAGGGTCTGCTTCTCGACATCCACGTACAGCAGGTGCTGCAACCCCACCCGGTATGCCTCATCGGATTCGACCGTGCGATCGAGCGCCAGCAGGGCCACCGCCAGGTTGAACCGCCAGCGAGGGTTCGTCGCGTCGAGGTCGATGGCCGCCCGCGTGTGCCCCACCGCCCGCTCGATGAGCGCCCGGTCGCCCTGCTGCACCCCCTGCAGGAAGCTCGCGAACCCGAGGTTGCCCATCACCACACCCGTCCGCAGGCCGAGGTCGCGGGCCTTCTCCAGGTCGGCGCGAGAGCGGGCCAGAGCGTCGGTGCCGGTGATGCCGATCAGGGCGCCGTGTCGCGGGGTCCCGGCAAGGAGGATCGCCTCGCTCCGTTCCTTGTACGCCCGGGCGAACGTCGGCCGCATGGCGATCGCGCGGTCGTAGCCGCTGACGGCGGCAGCAAAGCCCGCCTGGTCCACGGCCGCGAGGGCGGCGACGTGCGCCTCGGCGAAGGCTGCGGCGGCTCCAAGATCGGAGGCTCGGGGCGGGGCGCTCGCTACGAGCCCGGTCCAGGCCGTCCCCACAGCGACGATCGCCACGCCGACGGCCGTGAAGCCGCGCGCGATCCGCCGATCGTCGACGGTCAGCGCCAGGCCGAACAGGTACAGGCTGACCGCGAGCATCGCCAGGATCGCGGTGTAGACCGTGACCTGGTCGCCCCACAGCTGGGCGGCCTCGTTGGCCGCGTCCTGTTCCGCGTCGAGCTGGACGGACGCCCTCGTCGCCTTCGCGAAGAAGCGGGCCGGGAAGGCCGGATCCCGCCGCGGGCCGTCCTCGCCATCGAGCTTGATGGAGGTGAGGTCATCGGTCCTGTCGGCCAGCACCGTCTGGAGCCGCTGGCGAAAGTCGGCGTTTGTGCCCTCGGCACTGCCGGCATCGGCGATGGCGCTCCGCAGGAACGCGTTCGCCGCGCGTGCCCGCTGCTCGGCGGCCAGCGAGTAGGTCTCGAAGTCGACCTGGGCCGTCTGCCCCGCGTTGACCAGCGCTCCCAGCGACTCCACGCCGAGCTGCGACGCGCGGATGGAGTAGCTGCCGCCGTTGTTGCCGGCGGCGTTCTGGAGGAACCCCGCCGAGGCGGCGACCAGCGTCGCGAACGCGATCAGGAGCGCCACGACGCGCGAGAACCGGTCCTCCAGCTCGTCGGGACCGGGGAGATCGATCTCGGGCATCGTCACAGGCGCACCGTGACCCCGAAGACCTCGACCGCCACGAGTGCCGCGAGGCCGACGATGGCACCCACGCCGCCTGCTGCCGCGAACCATCCCCGTGGGCGTTGCCGGCCGACCTCCGCGAGCGTCAGGAAGAACAGCGACACGACCAGCAGGAGCGCGATGCCGACAAGGTCCAGCGCCCTCGCGTGGGCCGTGGCGGCGCTGGCCCTGGTCTCCTCAGGGCGCAGCTCCCGCATCATCTCGTTGTTCTGCTCGAGGTTGCGCTGGACGTAGACCGGGTCGTAGCCGATCAGGTCGTTCTCGCCGAGGACGATGCCGCTCGCCGCGAGGAAGAATGGGCCGAGCACCCGCGCGAGGGCATCCTCGTCCTGCGCCTGCTGGTCCAGCTGATCGGCTCGCGTCGCATCGGTGCCGCGGATCGCGTCAGCCTCGGCGCGCAGCTGCTTCGCCGTCAGGAGGTGCTCCTGGGCGCGGGCGAGGAATCGGCGGTCCTGGTCGACCAGCGCCTGGAGGCCCTGGCGCGCCTGCTGCACCTGGGCGAGCTCCTGGATGGCCCTGACGTCCAGCCCCTGCGCGTCGTTCTGGGCCAGCGAGGCGCGCCATGCCACGATCGCGCTGACGATGGAGACCACGGCGATGAGAACCGCAACCGCGTTCGTGAACGCATCCGCGGTGCCGCTCGAGGCCTTGCTGCGGGGCGCATGGCTCGCTGGCGGTGGCGGGCCGTGCGTGGTGGTGGTGTCCGGCCGTTGCGCCACCGCGAGAGTATGGCGCAGGCTGCGGTGGGCGATCGCGACTCTGCAAGGGTCCTGTTAGCGGACCTGCCGCCGGCTGGCCCGCGCCTGTCCCCCGCCTGGCGCCACGCTGGTGGGGAACTAACAACGTCGAGAGGGCAACACCATGTCGAGCATCGAAGAGTCGGTCGTCGTCAACGTGCCGGTCAGGATCGCCTACAACCAGTGGACCCAGTTCGAGCAGTTTCCGCAGTTCATGAGCGGCGTCGAAAAGGTAGAGCAGCTTGATGACACGCGGCTCCACTGGGTGGCCGAGATCGCCGGCAAGCGCAAGGAGTGGGACGCCAAGATCACCGAGCAGGTGCCCGACCAGCGCATCGCCTGGACGTCCACGACGGGCGCCAAGAACGCCGGCGTGGTCACCTTCCACCGCATCTCGGACAACGAGACCAAGGTGATGCTGCAGCTGGACATCGACCCCGAGGGCCCGCTGGAGAACGTCGGCGACGTGCTCGGCTTTCCGGATCGCCAGGTCAACAAGGACCTCGACAAGTTCAAGGAGTTCATCGAGAGCCGCGGCCAGGAGACCGGCGCCTGGCGCGGTGAGGTCGAGCAGACGAAGCTCGGCTGATCGCGACCACGGCGATCCCGAAGGGGCCTGGCGACGGGCCCCCTTTTTCGTGCCCGGCGGCTGCGGACGTGCCCGGCGTCAGCGGGCGTCAGCCGGTGCGCGCCGCAGCCAGCGCCGCGATGCCCGCGACGACCACGACCGCACCCAGGATCCGCCGCGCGCCGACCCGTTCGCCGAGCAGCGGCCCCGCGAGCAACGTGGCGATGACCACGCTCGATTCCCTGGTGGCGGAGACGGCCGCGGCCGGCGCGAGGGACAGCGCCATCAGCACCAGGCCGTATGCCCCGACGATCGCTACGCCGCCCACGGCCGGGACGGGGCCGAACGCGGCGCGGATGGCGGGTCCGCCGCGGATCCGCCAGAGGACCAGCAGATATCCGAGTGCCGCGGGCAGGATGATCAGCACCAGGTAGGCGATCGGGCTCGCAAAGCGGAGGCCCTCCTTGTCGACCAGCGTGTACGAGGCGATGAGGCCACCGATCGCAAGGGCGAGGCCGAGATGACGAGCCTCGGCGTGCCCGACTCGTGCCACGCCCCGTACCAGCAACACGCCCGCCGCGACCAGAACGACCCCGGCGACCTGTCCAGCGGACGTCGCCACGCCGAGAAGCAGCGCCGAGACCACGAGGACGAGCACGGGCGCGACTCCCCGGCTGACGGGGTAGACGAGGCTCAGATCGGCTCGTTGGTACGCCGCCGCGAGGGCGATGAAGTAGACCAGCTCGAGCACTGCCGAGAGCGCGATGAACGGCCACGCCTCCAGGCCCACGCGCCAGTCGAGCAGCGCCACGGGCAGCAGCAACAGCGAGCCCGCGAGCATGCCGATGGCCGTCACGAGCTGCGGGTCGCGCGAGCGTGCAAGTGCCAGGTTCCATGAGGCGTGGAGCAGGGCGGCGCCGAGCGCGAGAGCCATCGCCAGCGGCGGCATCAGGCGGGCTCCTGGTGCAAGCCCGGACGGATCGGGCAGCCGCGGAAGCCGAGATCAGCGACCCTCGTAGACCTCGGGGTTGACTGGGGTCGGCAGGCGCTCGCCGCGGAGGCCGGCGAGCAGGTTGGCGGCCGCCATCTCGGCCATCCTGCCACGGGTCGTGTGCGACGCCGAAGCGACGTGCGGCACGACCAGCGCATTCGGCTGGGTCAGCAGGGGATCGTCGGCGCGCATCGGCTCCGGATCCGTCACATCCAGCGCAGCACCACCGATGACGCGGTCGCGGAGCGCTTCGAAGAGCGCCCGCTGGTCGATGACCGGTCCGCGGCTGGTGTTGATGACGATCGCCGTCGGCTTCATCCGCGCGAAGGCAGCCTCATCCAGGAGGTGGTGCGTCTCGGGCGTCAGGTTGGTGTGGAGGCTGATGAAGTCGGACTCGGCGAGCAGCTCGTCCATCTCCACGCTCCGGGCGTGGAGCGCGGCTTCGTCCTCGGGAGATGCCTGCTGCACGTCGTGGTAGAGGATCTCCATGTCGAAGCCCCGGGCGCGTTTCGCCATCTCGCGACCGATCCGGCCGAAGCCGACGATGCCGAGGGTCGCGTGGTGCACATCCGGCGAGAGCAGCAGCATGGGACCCCACGTCTGCCAGCGGTCGGCGCGGACGTAGTCGTAGCCCTCGGGGATCCTTCGCGCGGCGGCCATCAGCAGCGCGAACGCGAGGTCGGCGGTGGTCTCGGTCAGCACATCTGGCGTGTTGCCGACCGGGATGTCGCGGCGCGTACACGCCGGCACGTCCACGTTGTCGAAGCCGACCGCGTAGTTGCTGACCACCTTCAGCTGCGGTCCGGCGGCGTCAAGCAGCTCGTCGTCGACGCGGTCAGTCAGCAGTGACAGCAGCCCCTCCACGCCTGCCACGCGGCGCAGCAGCTCGTCGCGTGGCGGTGGCAGCTCATCCTCCCAGAGGTCCGCGTCGGTTCCATCCAACAGCAGTCGCAGCCCCTCGTCCGGGATGCGGCGCGCGATGAAGACTCGGGGCGCGGACGAGGGTTCGGTCACGCCGGCGCGCCGGCCGCGGCCGCCACCGGATCGGAGGTGACCACCTGCTGGATCCGCTCGAGCGCCGTGCTGATGTTCTCCCGTGAGTTCGCGTAGCTCACGCGCAGGTGGTCGCGGCCGACGCTGCCGAAGGCCGTACCCGAGAGCACCGCCACGCCGCCCTCGTTGAGCAACCGGTCGGCGAGGGCGGGGCCGTCCATGCCCGTGCCGGCGATGTTGGGAAAGACGTAGAAGGCGCCGCTCGGCTTGAGGCAGCGGATACCGGGGATCGCGTTGAGGCCGTCCACGATCAACTCGCGGCGCCCCCGGAACTCCTGGACCATCGCTTCGATGTCGTCCTGCGGGCCGGTCAGGGCCTCGATGGCCGCCACCTGGGAATGCGAGGAGGTGTGACTGACACTGTTGATCATCAGCTTGCTGTACGGCGTCACCAGCGATGGCGGGAGGATCGCGTAGCCCAGGCGCCAGCCGGTCATGGCAAAGGTCTTGGAGAACCCGTCGAGGACGATCGTCCGCGCGGGCATGCCGGGCAGCGCGGCGATCGAGTGGTGCTCGCCCTCGTAGAGGATGCGGCCGTAGATCTCGTCCGCCAGGACCGTGATGTCTCGCTCCCGGACGATGTCGGCGACGGCTTCGATGTCCGCCTTGGTGAGGACCGAGCCCGTCGGGTTCTGGGGCGAGTTGAAGATGATCAGCTTCGTGCGGTCGGTGACGAGCGAGCGCAGCTCCGTCGGATCCAGGCGGAACTGGTTCTCCTCGCGCAGCGGGATGGGCACCGGCGTTGCACCGACGAAGCGGGTCATCGATTCGTAGATCGGGAAGCCGGGATCGGGGTAGATGACCTCGTCGCCGGGTTCCGCCAGGGCCAGCAGCGCGAAGAACATGACGGGCTTGGCGCCAGGCGTCACCACCACGTTCGCCGGATCCGCCGCGAAGCCGTTTCGCTTCAGGTGGTCGGCGGCGATCGCCTCCCGCAGCTGTGGCACGCCGGCCGGTGGCCCGTAGTGGGTCCAGCCATCGTCCAGCGCACGCTTGGCTGCCTCGCGGATATTCGCCGGGGTGTCGAAGTCGGGCTCGCCGATCTCGAGATGGATGACGTCCCGACCGGTCGCCTCCAGAGCGCGCGCCCGAGCCGCCGCCTCGAAGGCCGTCTCGGTGCCGATGCCCTGCATCCGTTGGGCAAGTCGCATGGCCGGCATGCTAACAAATGGCTCGTTCGGCACGGCAACGCCGCGCCCGGGGCGGGCGCCGCGCCGCCGGGCGGGGGGAGGGGCGGCCCGACGTGGCCGGAAG
>JACDBP010000219.1 GCA_013694835.1 Chloroflexota bacterium | reverse complement strand
CTGCTGTCGTTCGAGCCACCCTGGTCCTACGTATCCGAGCCCGGACTCGCGGCCCATGTCGAGGACGTCCAGCGAGCTCGTTCCCTGATCGAGGCGGCAGGCTGGCGCCAGGGAGCGAACGGGACCTACGAGAAGGACGGTGAGCCGCTGCAGGCCGACATGGAGGCGGCGCCCGGACGCCCGTCACGCGTGGCCTTCGGCGCCCTTACGATGGACCAGGTGGGTAGGTGCGGCATCGATGGATCCACTATCGAGGCTGACCGTTCTACGCTTGTCGACACCGGCACGTATCCGGACGAGGGACTCGACCTCGCGGTGGTGACCATGCCCACGGGCATCGCAGATTCGTTCGCCAGCGGCCGGATCCGCTCGCCGGAACGGCCGGACGGCTTGAACATCATCGGCTGGGACGATCCGGAGTCCGATGCGCTGATCGACCGCATGGCACGAACCGTCGACATGGACGAGCGTGCGGAGGCATCGCGCGCGCTCCAGCGACGGCTCGCCGACGAGCTCGCGCTGCTCGTGCTTTGGGTCGATACCGAGCCGGTCGCCGCCGACCGACGCCTGACGAGCGCGACAGGTCCGATCGACGCATCCAGGGCCTGGTGGGATCGCGCGATCGAGACGTGGATCCTGCCGACTCGCTGAGGCGTCGGTCCGGAGTACCCTCTGACCCCCCGCACCACGCCGCCCGAGTCCGACCGGATGACGGCCGGACGCACGACCCGGAGGATCTCGTGACGATCTCGACGCCGCCCGGCATCGATGGGATGTGGATCGCCGAGCTGAAAGGGTGTGAGGCCGGGAAGAGCGATGCGGACGTGGGCCGGTTCGTCGCCGTCTTCGATGAGCTTGCGGGCGACCTCGTCCGGGGCGCGGCGTGACCGGCGGGGCCGACGCCCTGGACATCGAGCCCTACGACGAGTTCGCCGGGCACGAGCCACCGGCGCACCACATCGGCAGCTACCTCGCCTGGCTGGTGCGCGGCGGCCTCGTCGACGAGTCCAGGTTCGACGCCGAGCAGCTGCACGCGGTGCGAACGGGTGCAAGACCGGGCACGGACCTCGAGCTCGCGGTGAGTGGCAAGCTCTCGCCGGTCGACCTGACCGACGAGGGCCGGCGCTTCAGCGACTATTACTACGACCGGTACCTGACCGAGTACGAGCGCCTGGCGGCGGGCGATGTCGTGCCTGCCGACGACGCGGTCCAGGCGCTCATCGACGAGCGGTACGGTCAGTGGGTCGCACGTGGCCGGCCGGTGGGCAAGCGCCCGATGGACACGTCGCCGTCCCGCTCGCGGGGCGCCGGGCGCGGTGTCGAGTCCACGACCGGCAACTTCGTCGGCTCCACGTGGACTCAGATCGAGCAGCAGAAGGCCGAGCTCGCGCGGACGATGCACCTTGCCTTCAGGGACGATCCCTCGACGCCTTCGACGGCCTACGGGGACGAGACGCCGGATGAGGGCGAAATCGAGCCGGACGCTGCGGCCGCCGCCGAGGCCACGGAGCCCAGGCCCCGCTGGAAGTTCTGGCGGTAGTCGGAGCCTTCGCCGGCCCAGCGACGGTCGCCCAGGCGCTACCGAGCGCGGTTCGGCGTGTGCTTACCGCCCACGAACTCTGGCGGGATGGGGCCCAGGGTCCGCATCACGAGGTACCCGATCGCGACGCCGAGCGAGTTCATCAACACGTCGACCACGTCGGCGTTGCGCCCGATCCCTGACAGCGCCTGCCATGCTTCGATGGCGAAGCTCAGGCCGGCACCCAGAGCGACGGCCGCCAGCATCCCGAGCCCGCGGTAGCGCAGCGCGAGTGCCACCCCGAGTGGCATGAACAGCAGGACGTTGCCGACGAGGTTTCCGACGGTGATACCGACAAGGAGCCGCGACAGGTCGAAGACCCGCAACAGGTCGCTGAACGGGCGTAGGCTCACCGACGGATCCCCGTCGAGGGCGGATCCCGGCCCGACCGTGAAGGCGAGGATGCTCATGAGCGCGGCGACGACGAGCGCGTCCTGCGCGGTCCACGCGGCGGCGTGGGCTCGCGAGGCGTGCCGCGCCCGCGAGACGTAGAGTGGCACCGCGCCGGCACCGATCGCGACGAGCCCGACAACGAGCCACGGCACGATCCGCGATGCCCACTCGGTCACAGTGATCAACGTTCCATCCTCATGCGGCGCCGCCTCCGCGGCTGACGGTTCCGACAAGCCTAGCGGAGTAGCTCGGCGACCCTGGGACCGCGTTGCGCGTGCCACCGTTCCGGAGGCGGATCGGCCACTTCGGCTACCATCGTTGCATGAGCAACGACCCACAGCCCAGAGGATCTCGGCCATGAGCGATTCCGGCACCAG
>JACDBP010000208.1 GCA_013694835.1 Chloroflexota bacterium | reverse complement strand
GCGAAGTCCCATTGGCACAGACTACGACGAGTGCGTTCAACTGGCGTCCGGAGTGTACGATCGCCGATCGCCACGTCGCGCGACGCCTCAACGAGGGTAACCTTCGACTACCTCGCGAGCCTCGAGTGGATCCGGGCGCGCGAGAACCTGGTGCTCGTGGGCCCTGCCGGCACGGGCAAGAGCCACCTGCTCGTGGCGCTCGGTCTGGCTGCCGTCGAGGCGGGCATCCGGGTGCGCTACTTCGCGGCCGTCGAGCTCGTCGAGACGCTCTATCGGGGACTCGCCGACAACTCGGTCGGTCGGGTCATCGAGGGCGTGCTGCGGGCGGACCTGGTGATCGTCGACGAGCTCGGCTTCGCACCGCTCGACGATGTCGGCACGCAGCTGCTGTTCCGCTTCGTGGCCGCCGCCTACGAGCGCCGCTCCCTGGGCGTCGCCTCCCATTGGCCGTTCGAGTCCTGGGGCCGCTTCCTGCCCGAGCACACGACGGCGGTGTCGCTGCTCGATCGGCTGCTCCATCACGCTTCGGTGGTCGTCACCGAGGGTGAAAGCTTCCGGATGCGCGAGGCACGATCGAGAGGCGGTGGCCGATCGCCCAGCGCCTGAGACGCCCTGAGGGGTGGGGACTTCTCAGGGCCACGGGCGGGGACTTCTACATGGCCATTGACAAGGCGCGAACGTAGTAGCTCAACGCGCCCCGATTCGATGTCCATTGGTGATCAGACGGTGATCAGGCTTGGGGACAGTACGACCCTCGGATGGCCTCCGAGGGTCGTTTCACGCTCGAATTGTGGCGCGCCCGGCGGGACTCGAACCCACGACCTTTAGGTCCGCAACCTAACGCTCTATCCACTGAGCTACGGGCGCCAGTGCCGGTGCCGTCTCTGGACCGGCGCGTCGGTAGTCTAGCGTGCGTCGGAAGCAGCTCGCCTGAAAGCCGGGGGAGTCAGCTGGCTCCTCTCGGCCTGGGAGGGCTGGCGGAGAGGGAGGGATTCGAACCCTCGGAGCCGGTTACCCAACTCAACGGTTTAGCAAACCGTCGCACTAGACCTCTATGCGACCTCTCCGGGGTCGGGCGCTCGGGATGATAGCACGCGAACCCTGGCGTTCCCGGGGTCCGCCTCGCGGCCGATCGACCCTTCGACGGGTCAACAGACACGCTCGGACCCGGCTACTATCGGGGTCCGCCACGGCTGCGACTGGGAAGGTGGCCGCGCCTCAGACGACCCTTCGATCCGTCCGACTCAGGCTGGCGACCGACCTCCACACCGAACCCCTCGCTCGTGCGAGCCCCGACACATCCAGCAGGTGCGCCCCATGGCCAAGCGGGTCCTTCTCATCGGCCATCCCGTCTCCAGCTCGCTCGCCGGTGCGCTGCTCCAGGCTGCCTTCGATACCGCCGGCATCGACGCCCGGTACGAGCCCGTCGACGTGCCGCTGCTCTCGTTGCCCGAGACGGTCGCCGGCCTGCGTGGCGACGACACGCTCGGAGCGAACATCACGGTGCCGTACAAGGAGCGCGTCGCGCCGATGGTCGACCGGCTCACCGAGGAGGCACACGCGACAGGTGCGGTCGACACGATCACCCGTGAGGGGGGCCGCCTGGTCGGCCACAACACGGACGTCCTTGGGTTCCGACCGACGCTGGATGCCCTGGTCGGCCGCGCGAAGATGCCCAAGGCGGCGGTCGTGCTGGGAGCCGGCGGCGGCGCACGTGCGGTGGTCTACGGTCTCGTGACCCAGGGCTTCCAGCGTGTGATCGTCTTCAATCGCCATCTCCACCGCGGCGAGTCGCTCGTCAAGCACTTCGGCAAGAGCGCCGCGCACATGGAGCTGCGCGCGATGCCGTGGCACGAGTCGGTCATCGAGGCTGAGCTGGCGAAGACAAAGATCCTCATCAATGCCAGCTCCGTCGGGCGCACCGGCGACGAGACGCCGATCCCCGGCGAGCTGCTGCCGCCCGAGCTGCTGGTGCTCGATCTGCTCTACACGCCCAGGGAGACTCGACTGCTGCGCGACGCGAAGGCGGCCGGGGCCACCAACGTGATGAACGGCGACATGATGCTGCTGCACCAGGCGGCGGCGGCCTTCGGGCTCTGGACCGGCCGCACCATCGCACCGGAGTCCCTGCGCGAGCATCTCGAGGCGGCGCGAGACGGGAACCCGGCTGCGCGGGACGACAGCACCGCTGCGCGCGACGGGAATGCGGCTGCGCCCGATGCCGCCACGCCGGAGGTGCGGTCCGAGGCCGAGCCACAGCCGGCGGGCGCGGGAACCTCCGAGGGCTAGACTTGCGCGCCTGATGCTGCCGATCGGCGACGAGAATGAAGCCGGCCACGGCCTCGCGCTCTGGACTCTGCTCTTCATCGCCGTCAACGTCCTGGTCTTCGTGTTCCTGCAGCTGCCGAGTGACGCTTTCACGTATGGCTACAGCGCCGTCCCGACCGAGATCCTGACCGGGCGCGACCTGGTCGGGGCGACCCGCGTGGATGCGGGCGCGGGTCGAAGCGTGCTCATCCCCCAGGCACCCGGTCCGTCGCCGATCCAGCTGACGCTGCTCTCGAGCATGTTCATGCACGGCGGTTGGGCCCACCTGCTGGGCAACCTGCTCTTCCTGTACATCTTCGGCGACAACGTCGAGCATCGGATGGGCAGGGCCCTGTATCCCCTGTTCTACCTCGCGGCCGGCATCGTCGCGAGCTACACCCAGATCTTCTCGAACCCCGATTCGGTCATCCCGACCCTCGGCGCGTCGGGTGCCATCTCTGGCGTCCTCGGCGCGTACATCGTGCTGTTCCCCGGCAACCGGGTCAGGGTGTTCGCGTTCGGGATCAGGTACGTGCCGGCCGTCGTGGCGATCGGGCTCTGGGCAGTCATCCAGTTCGCGAGCGGCTTCGGGTTCATCGCCCAGACCGATGAGACGGCCGGCGGTGTGGCCTACCTGGCGCACATCGGCGGGTTCGTCGCGGGCATGGTCGCTGCACTGGTATTGCGCTCGTTCGGCGGAGGCCGGAGACCGCCGTCGTGGCGGCCGCTGGGGGCATGACGCGGCGACTCGAGCGGGTCGGGCACGAGGTGGTCAGCCGGACCGTAGAGCGGGTGCTCAACTCGACGGCAAATGCGGCACTGCCGACCGTGCGCCCGGAGGTTCTGGCGTTCCACGACCGGGCGACCGTGGTGGACCTGCTTGTCGGCAGCGCGGTCTTCCGCCGCGAGTTCGTGACGCGCCAACCCGGCGGACACGCTGACATCCCGCGCATGCTCGAAAGCGGCGTGGACCTCATCGGCCTGACGATCGCGACGCGACACCCGGATCTGCGCGGCACGCTCTCGACGCCGCAGTTCCGGGCACTCGGGTTCCCGATGAGCCGACTCCACACGAACATGGCGATCGCGGGTGCGGTCGCACGTCGCATCCGGCGCTGGGAGCGCGAGTCCGGCGGCCGCCTGAGGGTGATCGATGCGGCGGACGAGTTCGGCCGACTGGCGCATGGAGGTGACCCTACGAACCAGGACGGGCTCGCGGGCCATGGCATCTTGCACGCGTTCCTGGGCGTCCAGGGTGGCCACGTGCTCGACGGCGACGCGCGGAACGTGGAGCCGCTTCACGCGCTCGGCGTGCGGATGCTTGCCCTTGCCCACGTGATGGACAACGACGTGGTCGGTTCGAACACGGGTCGCCGGCGCGGCGGCCTGAGCGGGCTGGGGCGCGAGGTCGTCGTCGAGTGCGAGCGCGTAGGCATCGTCGTGGACCTGGCGCACATGTCGTCCGCCGGCATCCGCGACACCGTGCCGGTGCTCCGCCGCCCGTTCCTGCTGAGCCACACCGGGTTCAGCGAGCTGTCCGGACGTGCCTCGCGCTGGCGCCGCTACAGCCCCGCGAACCGCAACGTTTCGACAGACGATGCCCTGCTCGTCGCGGACGCCGGCGGCGTGATCGGTATCGTGCTATCGACGATGCTCCTCGGCGGCGCGGACCTTGCGACGGTCGTCCGGACGTTCCGCTGGGCGGTCGAGACCCTGGGGCCGGAACACGTCGCGATCGGCTCGGACTTCGACGGTGGCCTGCAGACTCCGTTCGATGCCCGCGGCCTGCCGGCGCTGACCCAGGCCCTGCTCGGTGACGGCATGTCTCACGCGACGGTCGAGGGCATCCTCGGCCGCAATGCGCTGCGGGCGCTGACCGCGGTGGGGCGCTGAGGCCGTCGGGGGCTGTCGGGCAGGCGCTCGACCTTGCGCGCTACGGACTGGCCCCATCGAATGGTTGCTTCGTGGCCCTGTCCATGGAGCCAGTCGCGCCCCACGATGACGGATGTAGGACCGCCGCGTAGCTGCTCCCGATCGTCGGCATTTCGCTGGGCGTCGCCATGCTCGGCGAGCAGCTCGGGGCGGGCCGATCGTCGGCGCCGCGCTCATCGTCGGCGGCATCGCCCTCGTTAACGCCGGGCTGTGGCCCGGCCCCACCTTCCGTCGCCGCGCGGTCGCGGCGCCGTCGTAGGAGACCAACCCGATGCGCACGAACCTCCAGCCGACTGACCTGGGCGACCTCCTCGACCAGCCGCTCATCGCGGTGCTCGCCACGCGCCGCCGGGACGACACGGTGATGCTGTCTCCCGTCTGGTTCGAGTGGCGCGACGGCGGCTTCAACGTCTGGGCCGAATCCGAGGCGAACGGCAAGGTTCGCCATCTCCTGCGCGACCCGCGGGCGAGCATCGTCGTCGCCAACCAGGAGTGGCCGTACAAGGGCATCGAGGTCCGCGGTACGGCGACCGTCTCGGGCGACGGCTTCTTCGAGGTGCTCGAGCGGACCGGGACGCGCTACCTGGGCGCCGAGTCCGGCGCTCGGATGGTCGCCTCGTACGCACCCGGGGTCGTCATCCGGATCGAGCCCGGCGAGCTTCGAGCCTGGGACTACGCGGACGAGGTTTGACCCGCCTCGTCGACGCCGCCGTCGTGGAGCACGGCAGCCAGCGCAGCCACGGCATCGTCGATCCGTTCGACCGGCAACCGGCCGTACCCCAGCACGAGGCCCCGATCCGCGACCTCGACGAGCGACATCGGCGAGAGCGCACTGACGCGGATGCCATGGGACGCCGCCGCCGCGGAGACGGCGCGGTCGTCGGTCTGCGCCGGCAGCCGCAGCAGCACGTGGAGGCCGGCCGCGGCACCGTGGACCGTGAGGCGGGGAAGCCGCTCCGAGAGTGACGCGATGAGCCGGTCGCGCCGGCGTCGGTAGACGTGCCGGGTCCGTGCGACATGGCGGTCGTACTCGCCCGAAACCAGGAGGTTCGCGAGCGCGAGCTGGTCCACGGTGGGCGACCCAGCGTCGGCCACCGACTTCGCCACGCAGACCTCCTCGATGAGGTCTGCCGGCAGACTCATCCAGCCGAGCCTGACGCCCGGTGCGAGGGTCTTGGAAGCGGTGCCCACGTGGACGACACGGTCCGGGTCAAGCCCCTGCAGCGCCCCGACGGCCTCACGGTCATAGCGGAACTCCGCGTCGGCCGCGGTGGTCGCCGTAGTCGAGCGCGGAACCTGGGGC
>JACDBP010000205.1 GCA_013694835.1 Chloroflexota bacterium | reverse complement strand
CCACGCCGGTCGCGATGCACGCGACGGCGGCGAGGACCACGCGGCGGCGGCCTCCGGCAAGGATCCGCATCGCCTCCGGCAACTCCATCGTGGCGACGATGAGCGGCCGTCCGGCGCCGGCGGTCATCCATGGCTGTCCGTCCCGCCCGGGCCGCGGTACCCCGGCGATCGATGCCTGCTCCACGGCCGAGACCTGCTCCACGCGAAGACGGACCTCTGCGTCGACGGGCACGTCCGCGGGCAGCCGCTCGGCGACCTCGCCCGCGCGGCCGATCGATTCGCGCGGCAGGACGACGAGGCCGGAGGCGATCGCGTCGACGTCCACGGCGATGAACATCGACCGAAGCCCGACCCCGAAGGGCACGGCCACCCGGTCTTCCTGGAGCGTCCGCCAGGGGGAGCCCGGTCCGCGTGTCTCGAGCCGCTCGCGCCGGAACACCAGCGGCCGATCGTGCTCGTCGGGGAACTCCTCGTCGCTCTCCACGCGGCCGCGGACCCTCACGAACCGTTCCGGTCCGGCTGCCAGCTCCAGTGCCTCGGCGATGGAGACCTCGGGAGCAGCCGCGAGGAGACGCGCGATGCGGTAGCCCCGACCGATGCTGCGCAGCAGGAGTGAAGCCACGAACAGGGCGACGAGGCCGAGGACCGCCAGCAGCAGCGGCAGGTTCATCCGGCGCGTCGCTCTCCGTCACCGCCTGCCGCGCACGAAAAGACCCGAAGGAACCGTCGCGGGACGTGGGCGTTGATGCGATCGCTGCCGTTAGTCTCGACTCTGGCCCCTCCGGGCTGGTGCTGATGATGGGACGTCGCAGCCGGGGATGACAAGGCACTTGTCCACGAAGCTGGCCGGCACGCGGCGGTCCTTGTCCACGGCCCGTCCACGGTCCAGCCCCCGTCCACGGTCCCGCCCCCGTCCGCGGTCCCGCCCCGGTTGCCGATCGCTGCCCGGTCCATCGGGTCAGGCTCGATCGAGTGAACGCCCGGTCGCCGGGTCGAGCGTCTGCAGCAGGCCGCCGTAGCTCGTCAGGACGAGCCGTCCGCCGACGAGCTCTGCGGCGGTGACCACATCGCTGTGCGCCGCACGCCAGGCGACCTCGCCGTCCTCGCGCAGCGCGAAGGTCTCGACCTCACTCTGGACGATGACGTGCTCGAGGCGCGGCGAGCCCATCACGGAGAGCAGTGGTGTGCCGCTCGTGTGGTGCCAGCGCAGATCCCCCGTGCGGCTCGCCAGGGCGTAGGCCTCGAAGCCGTACTTGACGAGCAGCAGGCCGGCGCTGTCCCACAGCATGCCCTGCGGCTCGTCGAACACGGGCGAGGCGAATCGGGCGGTCCAGGTGCCGAGTGGCCCCTCGATCCGGAGCTCTGCGCGGCACAGCCGATCCGGGTCGGCAGCCACCAGCGGCCCGTGGTCGGCGAGGCTTCCGCCCGCCTCGCTGTTGGCGAAGATCGCGTCGCCTCCGCCGGTGCCCGCCCAGCGGAGGCGTCCGGCAAGGCCGCCGGGATACTGGATCGTCAGCCGGTGCAGGACGGGCGTCGTGTGGCTGGTACCAGGCCCCTCCGGGGGCAGCGTCATGCCCCTGACGGAAGGCTGGCAGTGGCCGGGCCGCCCGCAGTCGGGCCGCTCTCAGCGGTGGCCGCATCGACCGTGCTGGCGGCCGCGGATCCGCTCTCACGCACCGAAGCGCTCCGGTCCTGGGCGATGGGCGCGACCATGGCATTGGCCAGCGTGCGCAGGGTCCCCGGCGGCACCGAAAAGACGCCGTTCTGGGTGCCGGCTGCTGCCCACACCGTCTCGAAGCGCCCCAGGTCGGGGTCCATCACGACCCGCATCTGGCGCGTGTGACCGATGGGCGGGATGCCACCGATGACGAAGCCCGTGATGTCATCGGCTTCGCGAGCCGTGGCAGGGCGCACGCCGTGAAGGCCAAGGACCGCGGCAAGTCGCGCCACATCGACCCGGTTCGAGCCGCTCACCAGGGCCAGGATCGGCTCCAGGCCGTCCGCCGACGGCGCGACGAAGACGAGGCTCTTGACGATCTGGCCGACCTCGGCGCCGACAGCTCTGGCAGCCTCGTCGGCAGTGTGCGTCGGATCGGCGAAGGTCTCGATGCTCAGCGCGACGCCCTTGCGGGCGGCAGCGTCCAGCACGCGCTGGTGCGCAGGGTGCACGGGAGCTGAGGACACCGCACGAGTCTAGCATCGGGCCGCGGCCGGATCGGGCGTGCGCGTGCCTTTCGCTTGCGGGGCGTATCATCTCCGGACATCGCACACACGGGACAGGGGAGCGCCGCAAGGCGCTGAGAGTGCGGGAAGACCCGCAGACCCTCGGAACCTGATCTGGTTCATGCCAGCGAAGGGAGTCCACGACGCGCCTCCGTCCCTCGACCATGCGGAGGCTGCTCCATGCGCGTCCTGATCGTCGCCGGCGGGGAGGTCCCGGCCCGACGGCGGCTCGACGAGGCCTGGCCCGGCTGGGACGACGCCGTGCGGCTTGTGGTGGCCGCCGATGGCGGCGCCGTGCGTGCCGCGTCGCTCGGCCTGCGACCGGACCTCGTCGTGGGCGATGCCGACTCGCTCCTCCCGGAGCAGCTGACCGCGCTGCGGGCGAGTGGCGTCGCCATCGAGCTGTCGCCGGTGGCGAAGGACGCCACGGACCTCGAGCTGGCGGTCCGCGCCGCGACCGGCCGCGGGGCCACGGAGCTCGTGGTGCTGGGCGCCTTCGGCGGCGATCGGCTCGACCA
>JACDBP010000192.1 GCA_013694835.1 Chloroflexota bacterium | reverse complement strand
AAGGTCACCGTCCGCGTCCCAGCGGGGGACTTCACCTACAAGATCGTCGGCATCAGCTGACGAGCGGCACGGCGCAGCGCAGCGCCGGCCGGCATCCCGATCTCGAGCAACGAGGCCACGCCCCGATGTACTGGGCCGACGAGCTGGCCGAGGCCGTCGCCGGCCCCCAGGTCATCAACGATTCGAAGACACCGTCTGGCACGGTCCACGTGGGCAGCCTGCGCGGCGTGGTGCTCCATGACGCGGTCCTCCGTGCTCTGAGGGATCGCGGCCGTCCCGCGACGTTCCTCTACGGCGTCGACGACATGGACCCGATGGATACCCAGGCGCACCTGAGTGGCGACGCCATCGCCCGCTACATGGGCGTGCCCTTGAGCCGGGTGCCGGCGCCGGAGGGGAGCGGCGCCGACAGCTACGCTCGCTACTTCGTGGGCGAGCTGTTCCTGGGCACCTTCGCGCGGCTCGGCATCCACCCGGCGACGTACTGGATGAGCGACCGGTACCGGGACGGGAGCCTCGATCCAGCGATCCGCAGGGCGCTCGATCGAGCCGAGGTGGTCCGCGACATCTATCGCCGCGTCAGCCGCGTCGAAAAGTCGTCGGCGTGGCTGCCGATCTCGGTGGTCTGCGAGGACTGCGGCCGCATCGGGACGACCGATGCCACCGCCTGGGACGGCGAGACGGTGGCGTATCGATGCGCCCCTGACGCGGTCACCTGGGCAGTGGGCTGCGGCCACTCCGGCCGGGTCGCTCCGTTCCGGGGACGGGCGAAGTTGAAGTGGAACGTCGACTGGGCAGCGAAGTGGACGCTCTTGGGCGTGACCATCGAGGGCTGCGGCAAGGATCTGGCCACGGCCGGGGGCTCGCGAGAGCGCAGCGACGCCATCAGTCGCGAGGTCTTCGAGCGCGAGCCGCCGCTCAACATCGCATACGAGTTCCTCAACATCGGCGGTCGCAAGATGAGCACCTCAAGGGGCACCGGCGCCTCCGCCCACGAGATCGCCGCACTGCTGCCCGGCGAGCTGCTGAGGTTCCTGTTCCTCCGCCACAAGCCCAGGAAGGCCATCGATTTCGACCCGGAAGGCGACACGATCCCGGGGCTCTTCGACGAGTTCGACCGCATCGCCACGGCGGTCGCCGGGCGGCCGACGCGAGGCGAGCTGCCCCCGGATCCAGACCGGATCTTCCGCCAGAGCCTGGTCGGCGCCGATGCCGATGGCGCCGTCGAAGCGGGGCGGTTCCGGCCATCGTTCCGACACCTCGCGCTGCTGTTGCAGGTGCCCGGGGTGGACCTGGGTGCCCGGATGGCTGCCGAGAAGGGCCAGCCGCTCGACGACGAAGAGCGGCGCATCCTGGACCAGCGCACGGCGATCGCGCGTCTCTGGCTGGACACCTTCGCACCGGATCGGTACCGGATCGAGGTCCACGAGGCCGATGTGCCAGCTGGCGTGAGCACCCTGACGCCCGAGCAGCGGGGCTTCCTGGGCCGGCTTGCGGCCGCCTTGGAGGGCGGGCAACCGATGAGCGGCGACGGCTGGCAGGACCTCATCTTCCGGGTGGCGCAGGAGCGGAGCGTGCCCAGCGGCGCCGCATTCACCGCGCTCTACCAGGCCTTCCTCGGCCGTGCCAATGGGCCGCGGGCCGGGTGGTTGCTGGCGAGCCTCTCGGCGGCGTTCGTGAGCGAGCGGCTCCGGGCCGCGAGCGCGCTGGACGACCCGCTCTCGGGCGTTCCCGCAGCGCCCGATGAACGGGTTGCGGGCGGGCCCGTCGAGGGGACCGGGCCCTCTGGCGCTCCCGGCGTCGCGGCACCCGGATGAGCGTCGGCGTCCAGCGGCTCCGCGAGGAGACCGAGCGGATCCGCCAGGGTGCCATCGACAAGGGCGAGGACCCGGCGGTCATCGACGAGGCGCTGGCGGCCGACCTGCGTCGGCGCACGGTCCTCGGTGAAGGCGACACCCTGCGCGCGGAACGGAACGCCGTGAGCAAGCAGATCGGCGATGCGATCCGCGGCGGCGCAGCCCCGGACGGCGTGGAGATCGCCAAGCTGCGAGCTCGCTCCTCGGCGGTCGGCACGCGCATCGCTGCCCTCGAGGCGGAGGCCGCCGAGGTCGAGGCGCGACTGGACGACCTGCTGCTGCGGATCCCGAACCCGGCCGACCCGGGCATCCCGGTCGGCGGCGAGGAGGCGAGCGTCATCGTCAGGACGTGGGGAGAGGCGCTGCCGCGGGCAACAGCACACGCCGGCGCCCTCGACGGCTCCGGGCGGTGGCAGCGCCGCCCGCACTGGGAGATCGGTGAGGCCCTCGGGATGTTCGACCTCGCGGCCGGTGCGAAGGTGGCGGGTTCCGGGTTCCCCATCTACCGCGGGCAGGGTGCGGCGCTCCAGCGCGCCCTCATCGACTTCTTCCTCGCCCTTCACACGCGCGAGCACGGCATGACCGAGATCTGGCCCCCGGCCATGGTGAACGAAGCGTCGGCGCGAGGCACCGGCCAGATCCCGGACAAGGAAGACCAGATGTACGTCGTCGCGCGCGACGGCCTGTATCTGGTGCCGACCGCCGAGGTGCCGGTCACCAACATCCACCGCGACGAGATCATCGAGTCCGCGAGGCTGCCGATCCGGTACGTGGCCTACTCGCCCTGCTTCCGGCGGGAGGCCGGCGCGGCCGGACGCGAGACGCGCGGCATCCTCCGCGTCCATCAGTTCGACAAGGTCGAGATGGTCTGCTTCGAGCGGCCGGACGAGTCGAGCGAGGCGCTCGAGTGGCTGACTGCCCGCGCCGAGGTCGCCCTGCAGCGTCTGGGCATCGCCTATCGCGTGAAGCTGATGTCGACCGGTGACATGGGGTTCACCCAGGCCAAGAAGTACGACCTCGAGGCCTGGGCACCGGGCGTCGAGCAGTGGCTGGAGGTCAGCTCGATCTCGAACTTCCGCGACTTCCAGGCGCGTCGCATGAACATCCGCTGGCGGCCCCAGCCGGGAGCCAGTCCCGAGATCCTCCACACCCTCAACGGCTCGGGGCTGGCGCTGCCCCGGACCGTGGCCGCGCTGCTCGAGACGTACCAGCAGCCCGATGGGTCGGTCCTCGTCCCCGAGCCGCTCCAGGGAAGCCTCGGTACGGAGCGTCTGACGCCCGTCTGACGTCATCCGGCTCGTATCATGGCCCCGCGCTCACCGCGGAGAGGTGGCCGAGCGGCTTATGGCGGCGGTCTTGAAAACCGTTGAGCGAAAGCTCCGGGGGTTCGAATCCCTCCCTCTCCGCCACACTTTCACGCACAAATCGGCTATCTGTTCGGTTTCGCCCGTACGATCTGGTGGCCCTTGGTAGCAACGCTGGTAGCAACGGCGTACACTGACGGACAAGCGCGACGGCCCCGGGCAGACACCCGAGGCCGTCAAGGTCGCGCCCCTGTCGTGGAGGAACGCTACCGATGGCACAGTCTGCCACCAAACCGCGCCGGCGAGCGAACGGCGAAGGCTCGATCTACTTCATCGAGGGCGAGGGACGCTGGCGAGGCGCGCTGACCTGGACCGATGACGACGGCCGGCAGCGCCGACGAGCCGTCACGGGAAAGACGCAGGCCGACGTCCGGCGAAAGCTGACCGGACTCCGCGGTGAGCTCGACAAGGGCAGCGC
>JACDBP010000181.1 GCA_013694835.1 Chloroflexota bacterium | reverse complement strand
AGGCACAGGCGATAGGAAGAGATCACCGTCGAGAGCTGGCGCCCCCGGAACCAGCCTGGGGGAGGGCATCTTCTGCCGCAACACCACCGCGGGAGGGGGAGAGGTTCGAGCCGCTGAGCGTACCCTTCGGCCATGGACGAGCTACCGGGCAGCGAACAGGCTCGCATCCGACGCCGGGATCGCGACATGAGCGCCGAGGAGCGAGCGCTCATGAACAACGCCAGCCACAAGTGGTTCGAGCAGGTGCTCCAGAAGCAGCGAGCCGGCGCCGCGAAGAAGCGCCGCAAGCGGAAGAACCGGGGGTAGTCACGGTCGCCGGCGGAGCGCCGGCGGCTAGGATGGCCCGGTGCCCACCTATCCGCTGGACCGGCTCAGGGCGATGTGCTTGGCGCAGCCTGAGGCGACCGAGCGGCTGAGCCATGGCGAGCCGACGTGGTTCGTGCGCGGCAGACGGGTCTTCGCGACGTTCGCGGATGAGCACCACGACGACCGCGTGGCCGTCTGGCTCGCAGCAGCGCCAGGCGCCCAGGAAGCGCTCGTCCAGGCCGACCCAGGGCGCTTCTTCCGGCCTCCCTACGTTGGAGTCAAGGGCTGGGTCGGCGTCTACCTGGACGTCCCTGATGTCGACTGGGAGGAGCTGGAAGCGCTCGTCGCCGAGGCGTACCGCCTGACCTACGAATCGCTCCGGTCGAAGCGACGGACCTGACGATGAGGTGACCCGCCGAAGCCGAGGCACAGGAACCGCCCAGTGCCGCCAGACGCGGGTCAGTCCGAGCGAACGGCCGCCGCCGGCGGAAGTCCGAGGTAGGCATCCCCGACGCGTTCATTGCCCATCAGCTCGGAGCCCGTCCCGCTGAGCACCACGCGGCTGGTCTCGAGGACGTATCCGCGAGTCGCCAAGCGCAGTGCTGCGTGGGCGTTCTGCTGCACCAGCAACACGGTCGTGCCCTGCTCCCGGATCCGGGAGACCTCCGCGAAGACGGCGCTCACGGCCTGTGGCGAGTTCTATCGACGGCTCATCCAGCAGCAGCAGCCAAGGGCGTCAAGCCCAGGAACGCATCGCTCCGCAGGGCGAAGCGCAGCCGAGCCTCGCGGCGACGAGGTGCCGCGGCTCCGGGGGACGCGCAGCGTGCCTCGCGGCGACGGCCTGCCGCGCTCCAGGGCGACGATCGACGATGTTCCAGGGCGGGCTCACCGGTGAGGACCACCAGGCCTCATCTCCGGGCGCTTGCCACGGCTGACCGGCTGCAGCGGTCGCCCTGAGGACCACCAGGCCTCGAAAGAAGCGCGAGGATCAGATCGGCTGGTCGCTGCGGCCGATAGAGCCCAGGAATGAGGACTGGCAAGCCTCATTCGGCGTCGAACTCGACCACCCAGCCTGTCTCGACCAAGATCCGAGGACTGCCAGACCTCACCGGGCGGTTGGACCCGAGTCCCCAAGGCCGAGCGGCGCCTCATGGCGAGCGAGCCTCAGGGCCCGCCGAGCGGCACTTCACGCCGGGCGGCGCCTCGTGGCCGCGCTTTGGCCGATCAGAGGAGGTTGTGCCCAGCCGGTCGGGCGGGATCCGCTACAGTCAGCGTTTCCGGGCGACCGCGATGATGTGCTCGCCCATGTCGACCGCGCCAGGCTCGGCGGCCAGGTCGATCACCCATGCCGTCACCGTGGCGAGTTCATCGGGGGTCAGCTCGTCGATGCTCTCCTGGTGCAGCCGGCCGAATGCGAGTCCGGACGCCGACGCGGCCACGATCACCAGCGCCTGACGCAGCAGGAGGCCCTCCAACTGGCGCCACCGGTACATGCGCATGTCGAAGTGGCCACTCAGGGACTGGGAGAGCTCGCCGGTCGCGATGACTCTGCCGATGATCTCCGGCCCAATGTCGCGAAGCTCGCGGAGGACCGTCGGCAGTCCGGCCGCGGTGGAGCCGACGAGCGACATCACGCTCAGCAGCAGTGTCCCGCCGGGCTTCAGGACTCGCACCAGCTCCCGGAGCGCATCCGACGCCCGATCCAGGACGTAGCTGAGCGGCCCGCCGTAG
This sequence comes from Chloroflexota bacterium, assembly GCA_013694835.1. Taxonomy (GTDB): domain Bacteria; phylum Chloroflexota; class Limnocylindria; order Limnocylindrales; family CSP1-4; genus JACDBP01. The sequence goes on along the minus strand of JACDBP010000181.1, from coordinate 1,201 downwards.
CAGACGACGACGTCGAACTGGGAATCGTCGAACGCTCCGAGATCCACGATGTCGGCCCTGACCAACGACTCGATGCGACCCGCCAGGCCCGCCGCGCTCAGCCTGGCCCGGTTGAGTTCGAGCTGCCGGTCGGAGATGTCAGCTACGGTCACTTGGGCACCGAGCTCGGCGAGTTGGAGCGTGAAGCGGCCAGGCCCGGCGCCGACGTCGAGGACGCGATCCCCGGCCCGGACGAACCTGTCGATGTAGTGCCGGTGGACCGCCAGGCTGAGACTGCTGGTGCGGCCGTCCTCGAACCGCGTCCACTCTCGGTCGCCGTAGTCGTCGTAGAAGGCGGCCACGCGCTCGGCGTCGTACTCCACGGCGGGAGCATAGGACTGCTTGAGCGAAACCCGCACCGCCATGCCGAACAAGCGTTTGTTACAATCCCCGCCCATGGTCGAGACCCGCCGCCAGCAGATCGAAGACGCGGCCAGCGTCCTGTTCCGCGAGCGCGGGTACTCGGCGACGAGCGTCCGTGACATCGCGCAGGTGCTCAACCTGCAGGGCGGTAGCCTCTACGCGCATGTCGCGAGCAAGGAGGACGTGCTGTGGTCGATCGTCCTCAGGGCGGCCGACCGCTTCGACTCGATCGTGCGCCCGATCGCGGAGGCACCGTACCTCCCTGCCCCGGAGCGGCTGCGTCGGATGGTTCGTGCCCATGCCCGTGTCGTCACGGACGACCTGGGCAACGCGACCGTCTTCCTCCACGAGTGGCGCTTCCTGGGTGATGCGCGCAGGGCGGAGGTCGCCCTCCGCCGCGATGACTACGAGGCACTGTTTCGCACGGTCATCGCCGACGGCAGCGCGACCGGAGAGCTCGACGGCGCTGACCCGAAGCTGGCGGCGACGCTGATCCTCTCGGCGCTCAACGGCATCGCTGGCTGGTACCGACCCGACGGTCCGCTCACTGCAGAGGCCATCGCGCACCAGTACGCCGACCTGTTCACCCGGGCGTTGTCCCCGACCGGAGGTGTCGACCGATGACCGACCCAGCTGCGCTCGAACCGATCCTGCCCGAGGAGGAGCGTGCGCAGCTCGCCTTCAACCAGCCCGAAGCCACCCACGAGGAGCGCTACGACGCGTTCGTCGCCCACGTTCATGGCGGCGGCAAGGTCGAGCCGCGCGACTGGATGCCGGACGAGTACCGCCGCAACGTGCT
>JACDBP010000153.1 GCA_013694835.1 Chloroflexota bacterium | reverse complement strand
ACCGAGACCTGGTCACCGCGATCCGCGCCGAGCTCGCTGCCGTGGAGCCGACCCGCGCCTGTTGCCGTGTCTCCGAGGCGGCGGGTCTCGGTGTCCAGGCCACCGGCCGCGCCGCCACGCCGGCCGTGGCTCGACTGGCCGTGCGCCTGAGTGCGCCCACGTCAGCGTCGTTCGGCTGGGCCGTAGCCGCACAGCACTGTCGGTTGGCGTATCTCCGGGGTCGTTTCCTGGCACGCGGCTCCCTGAGCATCGCCGGCGGACGCATCCATCTGGAGTTCGTGCTGCCCAGCGCCGAGGCACCGCTGCTGGCCGGGCAGCTCGCCGATCTGGGGCTGCCGGCAGCGTGGCGTGAGCGGCGCCGCCGCGGTGTCGTCACCTGGAAGAGCACGGAGACGGTCGTGACGTTCCTCCGGCTGGCCGGCGCGACGGCTGCGGTGCTGGAGCTGGAGTCGCGGCTCGTCACGCGAACGCTGCACGGTCAGCTCAACCGAGCCATCAACGCGGAGGCTGCGAACCTGCACCGCTCCGTGGTCAGCTCCGTGCGCCAGGTCGCCGCGATCCGCGACCTGGCTGCCCGTGGCCGCCTCGCGGCGCAGCCGCCGGCGACGCGAGCCGTTGCCGAGGCGAGGTCAGCGGTCCCGGAGGCGACCTACACGGAGCTCGCCGCAATGACCGGCACGACGCGCGGCGTCGTCCAGCGTGCGCTCGCTCGGCTGGAGTCCCTGGCCAGCGAGGCTGGCGAGCCGGCAGAGCAAGTGGGCGCGGCCCTCAGGGTGGACGATGCCGACAGGCCGACTGGTGCCCTGCGATGATGCCGCGGTGCGCCCCGTCCTGATCGTCGCCAACTGGAAGATGAACACGACCCCCGCCGATGCCGGCGACCTTGCGGTGGCCATCGCCGCCGCAACGGACGAACCGGCCGTGGGCCGCGTCATCTGCCCGCCGTTCGTCTCGCTCCAGCCGGTCCGTGACGCGCTCGCGGGCAGCGGCGTCGAGGTCGGCGCGCAGGATCTGCACCATGAGGTAAGCGGCGCCTACACCGGGGACATCTCGGCGTCGATGCTGGAGGGCCTGGTGAGCTGGTGCATCGTCGGCCACTCGGAGCGGCGGCGCGATCACGGCGAGACGGATGAGCGGATCGGCCACAAGCTCGCACGCTGCCGGGAGGCGGGCATCCGGCCCATCCTGTGTGTCGGAGAGCAGCTCCAGGAGCGGGAGGCGGGTCGCGCGATCGCGGTCGTGGGCGAGCAGCTTCGCCGCACCTTCGAGGCCAGCGCGCGGATGGACGAGCGGCTGGTCATCGCCTACGAGCCGGTCTGGGCGATCGGCACCGGGCTGACGGCACGAGGCGCCGATGCGGCGGAGATGGCCGAGGCCATCCGCCAGGCGCTGGGGGAGCTCGGATACGGTGCGCGTGCCGCGGAGGTGCCGGTGCTGTACGGCGGCAGCGTGACCAGCGCGTCGATCGGCGAGTTCCTGGCCGAGCCCACCATCGATGGCGCGCTCGTCGGTGGGGCCAGCCTCAAGGTCGACGAGATGGCCGGCATCGTGGCCCGCGCGGCGCTGACGGCCCGGGCTCGGCAGGTCATCGGTGAGACATCCTCCGGCGCAGGCGACAGGCGAGGGGACCCCTGAGCGACGCATCGCAGCCGATGGCGCCGTCGGCCGTGCTCTCCGCGCAGCGGCCGCGACCGCTGGTGCTGGTCGTGCTCGACGGCTTCGGGATCGGCGCCCCGGAGCCGCCCGGTTCCCTGCCGCGTGACGCGATCGCGGCGGCCTCGATGCCCGGCTGGCGTTCGCTGCTGGACGGTTGGCCGCACGCGCAGCTGCAGGCGTCCGAGGGGGCAGTCGGGCTGCCGCCCGGCCAGATGGGTAACTCGGAGGTGGGCCATCTCAACCTGGGCTCGGGACGTCCCGTGCTTCAGGACCTGCCGCGCATCGATGCCGCGATCGCCGACGGAAGCTTCGCCCGCACCCCGGCGCTGCTGCATGCCGTGGAACGTGCAGCGCGTCCCGGAAGCCGTCTCCATCTCATCTGCCTGGTCGGGCCGGGAGGAGTGCACTCGGTCGACCGCCACGCCGTGGAGCTCGCCCGGCTCGCCGCGAGCCAGGGTGCCCGCGACGTGGTCGTCCATGCCCTGCTGGACGGGCGTGACACCCCGCCGCGATCCGCCGACGCGTTCGTGCTCGACTTCGAGCGCCGCCTTGGGGATGTCCATCCCGAGGTGCGGATCGCGACCGTCGGCGGGCGCTACTTCGCGATGGACCGCGACCGGCGCTGGGAGCGCACCCATCAGGCATATGAGGCCATCGTCCACGGGCTGGGACTGCCGGCGTCGGGCGCGCTCGATGCCGTCATCCGGGGCTACGCACGCGGCGAGAACGACGAGTTCATCCAGCCGAGCGTCGTCGACGGCATCGACGGGACCGTCCGCGACGGCGACGCGGTGATCCACCTCAACTTCCGGGCCGACCGCGCGCGACAGCTGGTCCATGCGCTGGTCGACGGCGAAGACTTCACGGGCTTCGTTCGTGGGAGGCACGCGCGGGATCTGCTCGTGGTGACGCTCACCGAATACGAGGCGGGCCTGCCGGTCGAGGTCGCCTTCCCGCCACAGGACGTACCGAGCCTCGCAGCGACGTTCTCGCGCCGTGGCTGGCGGCAGTTCCACGTCGCCGAGACCGAGAAGTACGCCCACGTGACCTACTTCTTCAACGGGGGGGTGGAGCCAGCATGGCCCGGCGAGGATCGGCTCCTCGTGCCAAGCCCGCGGATCGCGACGTACGACCTCCGACCGGAGATGAGCGCGGGTGCGATCACGGACGCGCTGGTCGGCGCGATCGACGGAGGGAGGTACGACTTCATCGTCGCCAATTACGCCAACGCGGACATGGTCGGCCACACGGGCGTCTGGGACGCCACCGTCCGGGCGCTGGAGTACCTCGATGGCTGTATGAACCGGGTGGTCGAGGCGGTGCTGGCCGTTGACGAGCGAGATCGCGCCCTCGGCGGCGCGGGGGCCCTGCTCGCCATCACCGCGGACCATGGCAACGCGGACGAGAAGCGGTTGCCGACCGGCGAGCCGATCACGGCTCATTCCCTCAATCCGGTGCCGTTCGTCCTGGTGGGCAGTGCCGCGCGCGGGCTCCGGCTCCGGAACGGCGTGCTCGCGGACGTGGCGCCGACGCTGCTCGAGCTGACGCGCGAAGAGCCCTTCGAGGGGATCACGGGCCGGTCGCTGGTGGCTCGCCCGAGTCCCGGCGAGGCGGCCGCCATGTGACCCCGTGCTATCCTTCCGGTCCCCAACGACGTCGGAGGAACTCAGCGCGCGTGGATGCCTTTCTGTTGCTCGGCCAGGTCGTGGTCTCGTTCGGACTGATGGCCTCGATCCTGCTCCAGGCCCGCGGTGCCGGTCTGGGCTCCACGTTCGGTGGTGAGTCGTCCGTCTACCGAAGCCGCCGCGGCATCGAGAAGCGCCTGTTCCAGTTCACGATCCTGCTGGCGATCCTGTTCGTGCTGCTGGCGCTGGCGGCCTATCTTCTCGACCGCCAACCCGTCGCCTGACGGACTCCCGGGCCGGCGCGCCCGGTTCGATCTCGTGGCGGAGCTCCGCAGATGAGGCCTCTCGACCGGCTGGTCGTCGTCGTCGCTCTCGCTGTGCTCGTCGGTCTCGGTCTCACCTTGGCGGCCCCTGCCTCTCAGCATGCCCTGGCCACGCCGACCCCGTCACCCGCGCCGGTGCCGACGGTCGCGCCGCTGCGCCTGGTCAGGGAGGGGATCGTGGGCACGGTCCGCTCGGTGGACCCGCTCTACGCGACAACGCCCGCCGAACGTGACATCAGCGCGCTGGTGGCCTGCGGCCTGACCCGACTCGGCCCCGACGACTCGATCCTCCCTGACCTGGCCAGCTCATGGGACGTCGCCGACGCCGGTGCCACCTATACCTTCCGATTGCGGAGCGACGCCCGGTGGCATGACGGCCGCCTCGTCACGGCGGACGACGTCATCTTCACCATCCTGGCGATCCGCGACCCGGCGTACGACGGGCCGTTCCGCGGTCGCTGGGACCGCATCGTGGTCGAGAAGGTCGATCGATCCACGGTTCGCTTCCGACTGGCTAGGCCGCTGGCCGGATTCCTGCCGCTGACCATCCAGCCGCTCATCCCGGAGCACATCCTGGGCCCGATCCCGGCGAGCGAGCGGCGCACTCACCGCCTCGCCCTGATGCCCGTGGGTTGTGGTCCCTTTCGTTTGGGGACGCCGGCCGAGGAGGGGTTCGAGGTGTTGCGCGTGGACGGCGCGGCGTCTCCGACCCTGCGTCCCTGGGATGCCCTGGGTACGTTCCCGGAACCGACTCCGTCGCCGGCCGATCTCCACCGACCTCTCGTGCCGGGCTTTCGGTTCACGCTCTACGCCGAGGAACCATCGCTGGAGCGGGCGTTCGCCGACGGCCGGCTCGACACGGCCGCGGGGCTCTCCCCGGCCGCTGTGGCCCGCCTCATCGCGCTGGGCGATGCCCGCGAGATCAGGTACCCGACCCCGGTGCTGCGGGCGCTGATGCCGAACCTCCGGTTCGACCGTCCGACGTTCCAGGATCCGCGCGTTCGACGAGCGCTGCTGCTGGCGGTGGACCGCGCAACGCTCCTGAGGGACCTGCTCGGCGGCGTGGGTACCGTCGCCGAGTCGCTCGTGACGCCTGCTTCTCCCGTGTACGACGCTGGCGCGGCGGGGAGAGTGCCGTTCGAACCGGATCAGGCCTCCCGGGGGCTGGTCGCGGCCGGATGGGTGCCCGGGCCTACGGGCTGGCTCGAGCCCGGCCGTGACACGCCGGAACCCCTGACGCTCCTCGGGGTGGACGACCCTGACAGGCCCGATCTGCGGCGGATGGGAGAGCGGATCGTGGCGTCATGGCGCGCGATCGGCTTCCGGGCGGAGCTGGAGCTGCTGCCAGCCGCCGAACTGTTCGAGCGGCGCTTGCGTCCCGGCGCCTTCGACCTGGCCCTGCTGGACCTGGACCTCGGGCTGGATCCCGACTTGTTCCCCCTGCTGGCGTCGAGCCAGGCACAGGCCGGCGGCAGCAACCTCGCCGGCTATCAGTCCGCGGAGATGGATCGGCTGCTGATGGCCGCGCGCCAACCAGCCGATCCGGAGACGCGCCGCCAGCGCTTCGCGGCTCTGCAGCGCCTCCTCGCCCAGCAGCTGCCGATCCTGCCGATCGCCTTCGCTGAGTGGAGTTACGTGGTGCGCGACGTGCTCGTGGGACCGGCTCCGCGGCTGGTCCCGTCCGGGTCGGAGCGCTGGTGGAACGTGCTAGCATGGCGGTTCGCCGGGAACTGACCGCGGAGCGACACCGTGCCGCGGCCGAGCCGAGGTGGCGGAATAGGCAGACGCGCTAGGTTCAGGACCTAGTGGCCGCAAGGTCGTGTGGGTTCAAGTCCCTCCCTCGGTACCACTCCCCGGTCGTGCTCCTGCCCAGGTGGCGGAATTGGTATACGCGTACGTTTGAGGGGCGTATGACGCAAGTCATCCGGGTTCAAGTCCCGGCCTGGGCACCACCTTCTCGCCGGCCGAAGCGCGCCTCAGGGCGCGCTTTCCTCTTGTTCCGGCCCCGGGAGCCTCGCTCCGCCCTGCCTGCGACGATGCGGCGGTTCGTGACACCGAGTCCGTCAGTGGTGACGCTCCTCCGTCCGCCGCATCGGCACGTTTCCGGCCACCGAGTCCACCGGGACTGGAATCGCCTTTCGCGGCAGCATTACCGGTCAGGTAGTCCGCCGGGACCCGTAGTCAGCGCGTTTCGACCGTCAACGACTGGACCGGCCGCCACGTCCGTGCTGGACGACGCGCTCGGTCGTCGTGTGAGGCTGTGAAGTCCCTGCCTAACAGTCCGCAGTGACTCGGTGTCTGAGATCGGCCGGGGCGATGATCACCGACCGCGGGCGGGTGCACCGGCGGTACCATGCCCCGACACGCGGGCGGTTAGCTCAGTCCGGTCAGAGCGCCTCGCTTACACCGAGGATGCCGGGGGTTCGAATCCCTCACCGCCCACCATTTCTTGAGCGTCAAACGGACCGTCGCGGGCTAACGTGTCGCACCCGGCGAACAGGCGCGGGATGGTCGCATCTAGCGGCTGCTTTGGTTCGAGCTTTCGTTGCTCCGCAAACGGCTAACGCCTTCGCGAAGGTCACATCCAGCAAGACGCAGGGTCATACGGTCCTGGCACGGGGCCGGGGCCCTCGCCCGAAGCGCCCCGTTAGCGGGCACGACCGCGGCGATTCGTCCGTGGTGCCCAATGTACGCGGCATGCTCTACGCCGAGGCCCTAACCCTCGACGACGAACGTCGTGTCCGCGACGCACGTGTGCCCCTCGTCCTCCACGTGGACGGTGTATCGGCCCGGTGCGAGCGGTGAGCGGGCGGGTTCCTGGGGCGGTAGCGGATCATGGAACGCGACCACGAGGCTCGACTCTCCCGGAGCCAGCGTCGCGTGAAGGAGGCCGCCCTCCGCGAACTTGCCGTCGGGATCCCTGACCTCCACCAGCACGACCGTGGGATCCGTGATGCTGCCCTTCGGATAGGGGCCAGACCTGATGACGTACTCGATGGTCGCCCCGCCCTTCGCCGGTGTCACGGATGCCGTGCACGCCTCGCCGCTGGGTGTCGGCCCGGTGGTGTCGCTCGGCGATGGGGGCGCCGTCGGCCCGGGGGTGTCGCTCGGCGGTGCGGTTGGCGCGCCACCGGCACACGCGGCCGCGATGGAGACGACGAGAAGCAGGAGCACCGGGCGTGGCGTGGTCGAGCTCATGGCGTTTGCAGCACCTCTGGGATGATGGGGCGGGCCATAGACGTGGCCCGCGAGACGTGGTTCCATCGCAGGCCGAGGCGCTCTGCGTCTCCGGGCCGAGCCGCCGGCGCGCCGTCCGACCCGTCGATGGCCCACTCCACTGGAAGGAGACCGGGATCGCTGCCCCGAAGAGCGTCGAGGACTACCTGGCTGCCCTTCCCGACGAGCGGCGTGTCGTCGTGGAAGAGCTTCGGCAGGCTATCCGGGCTGCCGCCCCAGGGGCGACGGAGCTGATCTCCTACCAGATGCCCGCCTTCAAGAGTCACGGCCAGTTCCTCGTTTCGTACGCCGCGTTCAAGAACCACTACAGCCTTTTCCCGGCGAGCGAGGCAGTCGTCGAAGCACTCGGCGACGAGCTGACGCCTTTCCTGTCGGGGAAGGGGACCATCCGATTTCCGGCAGGTGAGTCCCTGCCTGTGAACCTCGTGTCGAGGATCGTCCAGATCCGCTTCGCTGAGAACGCCGCCGCCGAGCGTCCTTGAGCCCGCTCGCGGCTGCTAGACTCGGGCCAACGAGGGACCGGTACGTCACCCTTGGCAGAGGAGATCCATGGACCCGATCCTGATCATCATCCTGGTCGTCCTTGCCGTGCTGATCATCGGCGGGATCCTGATCTACAACGGTCTCGTCCAGCGGCGCCTCCGCATCGACGAGGCCTTCGCCCAGATCGAGGTCCAGCTGAAACGGCGCTGGGACCTCATCCCCAACCTGATCAACGCGGTCAAGGGCTACATGTCCTTCGAGCAGAACGTGCTCACCCAGGTGACCCAGGCTCGTGCCAACGCGGTGTCGGCGGGCGCACAGGGCCCGGCCCAGCAGGCGGCTGCGGAGGGCATGCTGACCGGCGCGCTGCGCTCCCTGTTCGCGGTGGTCGAGAACTACCCGGAGCTCAAGGCGAACCAGAACGTGCTCGAGCTGCAGGAGCAGCTGACCACGACCGAGAACCAGATCGGGTTCGCACGCCAGCACTACAACGCGTCGGTCCTCGACTACAACACGGCGATCGCGACGATCCCGAATGTGCTCATCGCAGGCCCGCTCGGCTTCAGCAAGCGCGAGTTCTTCGATGCCGAGCCTGAGGCGTCGCAGGTGCCGCAGGTCGACCTCAGCGTGGGCGGCTTCGGTGGCGCGCCGCCGGCCGTGCCACCCCCTGGCAACCAGCCCCCCGCGTTGCCGCCGGCCTGAGCGGACCGACCCGTGGCAGGCCACGCCTGCCCTGACGGCGACGCCGCCCCCCGATGACCCTCCAGGGCGCACCGCGCCAATCGTTCTACCAGC
>JACDBP010000149.1 GCA_013694835.1 Chloroflexota bacterium | reverse complement strand
CGCCTGATCAGACCGTTCAGGACCTTGCCGGGGCCGATCTCGATGAAGGTCGACACACCGGCGGAGGACATCGTCTGGACCGCGCGGACCCAGTCCACGCCGGTGGTGAGATGTTCGACGAGCTCGGTGCGAGCCTGCTCGCCAGTGGTGATGGGACGGGCGTCAGCGTTGGCGAGGAGCGGTGCGCGCGGGTCGCGGAAGGTGACGTCGCGGAGGACCTCGCGCATCCCGGCGGCCGCTTGCTCCATCAACGGCGAGTGGGCGGCCACGCTCACCGGCAGCATCATTGCCCGCTTCGCGCCGAGCGTCTTGGCGGTCTCGGCGGCGGCTTCGACGGCGGCATGCGTGCCGCTGATGACGACCTGGCCCGGGGAGTTGCGGTTAGCGATCGTGAAGGCACCCTTCGCCCGGCCGGCCGCCTCGAGCTCGGGCAGGCGCGCATCGTCAAGGCCGATCACGGCGGCCATCGCGCCGCCGTCTGCCGAGGCCTGCATCTGGCGGCCGCGCTCACGGACGAGCCGCACGGCGTCGGCGATGTCCAGCACGCTCGCGGCGACCAGCGCGCTGTACTGGCCCATCGAGTGGCCGGCGTAGAACGCAGGGTCCGGAGCGTCGGCGTGGTCTCGCTCCCAAACCTCCTCGAGCGCACGAAGGTAGGCGACGGACGTCACGAGGATGGCCGGCTGGGCGTTGACGGTCTGGTCGAGCTCGGACGCCTCGCCGGTCCAGGTGAGCTCCGATAGCGGTTCGCCGAGGGCCGCGTCCGCTTCCCGGAACGTCGCTGCGGCCGCGGGGGAGGTCTCGGCGAGCGCCTGGCCCATGCCGACATACTGCGATCCCTGTCCGGGAAAGACGAATGCGATCTTGGTCAAGCGTGCCCTCTGCGTCCCTCGGTGCCCTGCCGCCACCTGGGCGGCGTCACGCGCACGTCGGCAAGGTAGCAGCGCGCCAGCGCGCACTAGCCGATTCGTGTGCAGGTCTGCATGGATGTGGCCGGGCCGGTAGGCTGACACGATGGACGACAGGCAGGCAGGGTCACGCGGGTCGCCCAGGCCGGGTGCCGGCGCCGCGGGGAAGGTAGGTCTCGGTCCGGGGGCGGCGCACAGTGCGCCCGTCGAGTCGGCCCGTGACCAGCTGCAGAACCCGCGGCTCCTCTCCGACCGGATCGCGATGGGCCGAGCCCTGTGGCGTGATCTCGTCATCGGGTTCGCGGCCCAGCTCGGGGAGCTGCGGCTCGGCTTCACGCAACTGGCGGCGCTCTACGCCGCCGCCGGCACGGCGACTTTGACCGTGGCGGACCTGGCGGAGCAGATCGGGCGCTCGCCGTCCGCGACGAGCAGGGTGGTTTCCTCACTCCAGGCGCGAGGCTTGCTGACGCGAACCGAGGAGGTCGCCGACCGGCGCCAGCGGACTATCACAGTGACAGCCCACGGAACGGCCCTCCTCGCCCAGATCGACCGCGCGCGCGCCGACCAGTTCCTGTCCGTCGTGCGGCCGCTGCCACCCGACGAGCGCGCGCTGATAGCGATGGGCGTGGCGGCACTCTCGAGCCGCGCCTTGACCCGCCGCGGGCGGCTCATCAAGGCACCTGAGCCGCCGGGTGGACCGACCGCGGACTGATCGCAGTGGCCCACGCCGGCGGTTCGCCGCCTCGCCCGGCCACGACTAGCTGGCGGACCGCCCCTGGGAGTCGACCGCGGACCACTCGACGATCCGCTCCAGCGCGATACGGATGATCGGCCTGTCTTCCAGCGCCTGCTCGCGGTATTGCGGGTACTTCTCGCGGAGGGCGGCGATCGCTGCGGTGTGCTGCTCGCGCTCGTGGGGCTGCGGCTCCAGCAGCTCCGCGGAGCCATAGGCTCGCAGCCAGGCGAGCCTGGACCAGTCCTCGTCCCAGCGATCCACCAGCAGTGTCGCTTCGGGCAGGATCAGCAGGTCACGGACGCGGGCCAGACGTCTCGGATCGGCATCGCGTTTGGGCTTCTCGTCGAGCGGCGAGTAGACGAGCGGACGGCCGATCCGGTCGGTGGCCGGGCTGACCACGAAACAGATGGGCACGAGTCGCGGGCGGCCATCGGTCGACATCGTGGCCAGGGTCGCGGTGCGCGCTTCGGCCAGGAAGCTGCGCTGCTCGTCGGTGAGGGCCAGGGCCACCGCTCAGTCCCGGCGGGGCCTGGTCACAGCGCCCTCGCTGGCGGTCGAGACGAGCGCGGCGTACTTGGCGAAGACGCCGCTGGCGTACTTGGGGGCCGGCGGGGACCAGTCGGCGCGGCGCCGATCCAACTCCCCGGCATCGACCTCCAGGTCCAGCCGGTGGCCGTCGACATCGATGACGATCATGTCGCCCTCCTGAACGAGCCCGATCGGCCCGCCCAGCGCCGCCTCGGGCGAGATGTGGCCGGCCATCAGGCCGTGCGTGGCGCCGCTGAAACGTCCATCCGTCAGGAGTGCCACCTGGTCGCCCAGCCCCTCGCCGACCAAGGCCGCGGTGACGCCCAGCATCTCGCGCATGCCCGGCCCGCCGACCGGCCCTTCGTAGCGGATGACGACCACGTCGCCCGGCACGATCCGCTGCCGCTTGACAGCTGCGAAGCAGGCCTCCTCCGAGTCGAATACCCGCGCAGGCCCACGATGGTGGCGCCGCTCGTGCCCCGCCAGCTTGACGACCGAGCCCTCGGGCGCGAGCGATCCGCGCAGGATCGCCAGCCCGCCGGTGGCCTTGAGCGGCCGCTCGATCGGCCGGATCACCTCCTGGCCCGGGGTCTCGACCGTGGCATCGGCGATCTCCCGGATCGTCCGCCCGTCGACTGTCCGCTCCCCGCCGTGCAGCAGGTCCTGCTTGAGCAGCTCGCGCATCACCAGCCCTACGCCGCCGGCGCGGTGGGTGTCGACCGCCACGAACCGGCCACCCGGCACGAGGTCGGCCAGCACCGGGGTCCGATCGGCGATCGCCCCGAACTCGTCGATCCCCAGCGCGATCCCGAACTCGCGTGCGATGGCGAGCAGGTGGAGGACGCCGTTCGTCGAGCCGCCGGTCGCCGCCACCGACGCGATGCCGTTCTCCAGCGCGCGACGAGTCACGATCGTCGATGGCCGGATGTCCTCGCGCACCAGCTTCACCGCGAGCTCGCCAGTGCGCTGTGCCGCCTCCAGCTTCGCTGGATCGATCGCGGGAATGCCGTTCAAGCCGGCCGGTGAGAGGCCGATGAACTCCATCATGGTGCTCATCGTGTTCGCCGTGAACTGACCGCCGCACGCGCCGGCGCCAGGGCAGGCGACCTCTTCCAGCGCCCACAGCTCATCCGCCGTGATGCGGCCGGCGCGGTAGGCGCCGACGGCCTCGAAGACGCTCTGGACCGTCACGTCGCGGCCCTGATACGAGCCCGGCATGATCGTCCCGTTGTAGAAGATGACGCCCGGCAGATCGAGGCGACCGAGGGCCATCGCGGCCGCGGGAATCGTCTTGTCACAGCCGACGATGCAGACCAGCCCGTCGAAGAGGTGGCCGCGGGCCACCAGCTCGATCGAATCGGCGATCAGCTCACGGCTCACGAGCGACGCCTTCATGCCCTCGGTGCCCATGGAGACGCCGTCGCTGACACTGACGGTGTTGAACTCCATCGGCGTCGCTCCCGCGGCCCGGATGCCGTCCTTGACGTGCTGCGCCAGTTCGCGCTGGTTGATGTTGCAGGGCATCGTCTCGATCCAGCTGGTGGCGACGCCGATCAGGGGACGTGCGAGGTCCTCGTCGGTGAAGCCGACCGCCTTGAGCATCGCCCGCCCGGGCGCGCGATCCGGGCCGTCGGTCAGCCGCGCGGAGATGCGCTTGGCAGGGTCTGACGGGCGGTCGTAGGGGCCGGTCGGGCGGGCCGCGTGCTCCGCGAGCCTGGTCGAGTCGGACATCGCGGGAGCGTAACAGGGGTCCGGTGGGCCGGATCAGTCGATGCAGGCTCCGGTGAAGACTGGCGTCGTGCTGCCGAGGCTGCCAGCGATCCGCTTCGAGACGTCGCCTGGCG
>JACDBP010000139.1 GCA_013694835.1 Chloroflexota bacterium | reverse complement strand
GCCGGTACCACCCTCCTCCTCGCCGGTGAATTCGAGCACCTCGGGGTCGTAGTCCGGTTCCGGTGCCTGGTCGCGCCAGGCGTCCGTCACCAGGCGGACCTCCTGGTCGCTCACGAAGACGCCCTGCAGGCGGATCGGCCGTGGCAGGTCGGCCGGCTGGTAGAGCATGTCCCCGCGTCCGATGAGGTCTTCGGCGCCCGGCGCGTCCAGGACCGTCCGCGAGTCCACGTTGGAGGCCATCGCGAAGGCGATCCGGCTGGGCACATTCGCCTTGATCAGGCCCGTCACGACGTTGACGCTCGGACGCTGGGTGGCGAGCACAAGGTGGATGCCGACCGCGCGCGCCTTCTGGGCGATCTTGACGACCGGGTCCTCCACCTTGCGGCCCTCACGCATGATCAGGTCCGCCAGCTCGTCGATGATGATGACGATGAAGGGCAGCCGCTCGTGCGGTTCAACCTTCGCGCTGGTGTTGTAGGCCGTGATGTTCCGCTCGGCACGTGCTGCGAGCGCCTTGTACCGCTCCTCCATCTGGGCGACCGCCCAGTGCAGCGCAGCTTTGGCCTCGTTGGCCTCGACGATCACATCGGTCAGCAGGTGCGGCAGCCCCGCGTACGGCGCGAGCTCGACGCGTTTCAGATCGACCAGGATGAGCCGCACCTCGGCGGGCGTGGCCCGCATCAGCAGGCTCGTGATGAGCGCATTGACGCAGACGCTCTTGCCCGAGCCGGTCGCCCCGGCGATGAGCAGGTGGGGCATCTTGGCGAGGTCCACGGCATAGGCCTTGCCCGATACGTCTCGCCCGAGCGCGAACGTGAGCTTGCTCGCGGCGTCGCTCAGGTTCGCGTCGTCCAGCAGTTCGCGGAACGCCACGATCTCGCTCGAGTGGTTCGGGATCTCGATACCGACCACGTCCCGGCCGGGGATGGGCGCTTCGATCCGGATCGACCGCGCTGCGAGCGCCATGGCCAGGTCGTCGGCGAGTCCCTCGATCCGGGAGAGCTTCACGCGGGCGTCCGGTCGCACCTCGTACTGGGTCACGACGGGGCCCGTGTTGGTGGCGGTCACATGGGCCGGGATCTGGAAGCTGCGCAGCTTCTCCTCGATGATCCGCGTGTTCCGCTCGTGGTCGAGCGCGCGACCGATGGCGGCAGGCTTCGACGCGTCGAGGAGTGCCATCCCGGGCAGCGTCCACGGGCGGTCTGCAGGGTGCCCCGGCGTGGAATCAGCTTCCAGCAGGCTCGCACCCGATGCAGCGGAGGGGTCGATCGGGGCGGTCCCGGTCGCTCCGCGAGCCATGCCCGGGAACCCATCGCCGCTCGGATCGGGCTCCACAGCGCTGCGGGCAGCCGCGCCACCCCGGAGAGAGGCCGGGTCCGCGGACCGGGCATCCGGATCGGCGCGCCAGACCGTCCGGCTGAGTGGGACCGGGCTCGACTCCGGCGCCGGCAGCGTCGGCGGGACCGGCCCTTCCACCCCCTGGGCTTCGCCACGGTCGTCGACCGGCGCTGAGCCTCGACGGCCTCGTCGAGCGGCGGCCGGATCCACCTCCTCCGGCGCAGCCACCGCCTGGCTCGCCGACCGGACCGGCACCGCGATGGCGCCCACGATGGCACGACCACCGGATGCCACCGGGCGCAGCAGGCCCCGGACGGTCAGGTTGAGCAGCAGCAGCACGCCGGCGACCAGCAGGCCCGACAGGACCACGAACGCGCCCGGCACGCTCACCAGGGTCGAGAGTGAGCCAGCCAGCAGCTGACCGACCACGCCACCCCCCTGGCGCAGCCCGTCTGCCGTCGAGAGTCGCCCTGACAGCAGATGGATCAGGCCCAGTGCGCCGATGAACACGACGAGGCCGCCGAAGGCCGTGACTCGCCAGCCGTTGCCGACCTTGGGGGCCCGTTCGACGAAGACGCCCGCGACCAGCAGCAGCACCGGCAGGAGCCAGGCACCCTGCCCGAATGCGGGCTTGAGCATGCCCTCGACGTACCGGTTCAGCAGACCCTCACCCGGCAGGATCAGCGCGATGAGGGTCACGAGGCCGGCGACCAGCAAGACGATCCCCACGAGCGATCGCGCGGTGTCCGATGAGATCGCAAAACCGCTCCTCGCGGCGGGCTTCCTGCCCGATCGCGACGACGCTGACGTGCGGGTTGACCGTGGGGCAGATGAGCGGCGGCGTTCGGCCACCGTCAGACCTCCACGACGACCGGGAACACCATCGGACGGCGCCTGGTCCGCTCGTAGAGGTATTGCGACAGCCCGTCCTTGATCTGGGCCTTGAGAAGCGCGCTCTCGGCGATGTGGTCGCCCGGGTTCTCGATCGATTGCTTGATGCGCTGGATGGCGCCCTGGATGACGGGATCGTCGGGCGCTGCCACGAATCCGCGCGTGATGATCTCGGGCTGACCGATCAGGTTGCCGCTCTGTTTGTCCACCGTCACCACGACGAGGAACATGCCGTCATTCGCCAGTGCCCGCCGGTCGCGCAGCACGATATCGCCGATGTCGCCGACCGAGAGGCCGTCAACGTAGACCATGCCGGACTCCACGGCCGCTCCCCGCCGGGCGGATCCGTTCGGGAAGAACTCGATCGGCTGGCCGTTCTCGATGATGAAGATGTTCCCTGGCGCGACACCGAGCTCCGCGGCAAGCCGGCCGTGCTGCACCAGCATCCGGAACTCGCCGTGGATCGGTATGAAATGCTTGGGCTTCGTCAGGTTGAGCATCAGCTTCAACTCTTCCTGGCTCGCGTGACCCGAGACGTGAGCCCGCCGGATGGTGTGGTAGAAGACGTTCGCGCCGTTCTTGAACAGGTTGTCGATGGTGCGCGCCACGTACTCCTCGTTGCCGGGGATGGGGCTGGCGCTAACGATGACCGTGTCACCGGGCCCGATCTCGACGAAGCGGTGGTCGCGGTTCGCCATTCGCGCCAGGCCCGCCATCGGCTCGCCCTGGGCGCCGGTGGTCGCGATGCACAGCTCGTTGTCGGGCACATCCTTGATGCGATCCTTGGGCACGAGCAGCCCGGGCGGAGGATCCAGGTAGCCGAGCTCGGCAGCGATGCGGGTGTTCTGCTCCATCGAGCGGCCGATGACGGCGACCCGGCGACCGAACGTCGCTGCCGCGTCGAAGACCTGCTGGATGCGCGCGATGTTGCTTGCAAAGGTGGCGACGATCACGCGGCCCGGGAGGCCGTCCATGATGTCCCGGAACGCTTCCCCGACCGTCCGCTCCGACGGTGTGTAGCCGGGGTTCTCCGCGCGCGTCGAATCGGACATGAGGCACAGCACGCCGTCCTTGCCGTACTGGGCGAGGGTGTGGAACTCGGATAGCTTGCCGTCCACTGGCGTGTGGTCGAACTTGAAGTCGCCGGTATGGATGACCACGCCGAGTGGCGTACGGAGCGCGATGCCCATCGCGTCGGGGATCGAGTGGCCGATCCGGAAGCCGGTCGCCTCGAAGGCGCCGACCTTCACGGGTTGGCCCGGTTCGAGCGCCAGGATCGGGTTGTTGTGGAGCTTGTGCTCCTTGATCTTGTTGCCGAGCAGGCCCCGTGCGAGCGTCGAGGCATAGATCGGCACCCCCGGAAAGACCGGCAGCACGTACGGCAGGCCGCCCACGTGATCCTCGTGGGCATGCGTGATGAAAAAGGCCTTGACCATCTCCTTGCGCTCGCGGAGATACGTCACGTCCGGGACGACGAGGTCGATGCCGAACATCTCCGCGTCCGGGAACGCCAGGCCGCAGTCGATGACGACGATCTCGTCGCCGTACTCGAAGGCGGTCATGTTCTTGCCGATCTCGCCGACCCCGCCGAGGGGGATGATCCGAAGCGGCGGGCCCTCCGTCGGGCCGGTGGCGATCATCAGCGTGGCTCCTCCGGGCCGACGTCGAATCCGGCCCACAGGTCGTCGTCGGGGACCCAGACCGTGATGGGGACAGCCTCGGGCTGGTCCGTGCCTGGGCGGTCCGGGGTGGCGGTCTCGGCCGTGGCGCCTGACTGGACGCCGTTCGCCGTCATCGCGGCCCCGTTCGAGGCCACCTCGACGAGGACGGGCGCAGGCGTGGCGCTGTCGGCTGGCGCGCCGCGGCGCTCGTTGCGCAGCTCGCGAGCCCGGATCAATGCCGCCGGGATCTCCGCCATATCGGCGCGGAGCGTCTCCTTCAGAGCGTTCTGCCGGAACGCCGCCGCCGGGTGGTACATCGCGTAGGCCATCGCGTCGCTGGCTCCCATGGCCGGATCGACCGGCTTGAGCGTGCCGTGGGCGCTGGAGATCCGTGCCCCGGGCATGAAGGTCGTCATGGAGAACCGCCCGAGCGTCACGACCAGCGCCGGGTCCAGGACCTGCAGC
>JACDBP010000288.1 GCA_013694835.1 Chloroflexota bacterium | reverse complement strand
CGGCCGGCGCGTCCCGTTCGCCATCGACGTCACCCGCCGGCACGGCTCGCACCGGCCGCCGACGCCCAGTGCGCCGCTACGAGGAGCGTACGTTCTTCGACCGCTACCGGAGCGTGCTGCTGCTCGCCTTCTCGGCGTTGGGACTGGCTCTGATCGGCGTGTTCTTCCTCTCCTCGGCCACGCGCGCCGAGTACACGTGCAAGACGCTCTACACGCCGGCGCCTCCGGCGACCCGACCGCCGACGCCGCCCAGCCCCTCGCCGAGCCCGTCGGCATCGGCATCGCCCTCATCCTCGGCATCGGCATCGCCCTCGGCATCGGCGTCGGCATCGCCCTCATACTCGGCTTCGGCATCGCCCTCGGCCAGCCCCTCGGGAGCCGCATCCGCCAACCCCTCAGCGCCCGTCGTACCCAGCCCGAGCGCGTCGGCCTCGGCTGCCCCGTCCGCATCCGCAGCAGTCTCCGCGTCGCCGCCCGGATCGGCACCGCCATCGGTGACCCCTTCGCCATCGCCCTCCGGTCCTGCGCCCAGCCCGACGATCCCGCTCGGACAGACCGTGTCGGACATGGACAACAACCACGAGCTGAACCTGAACACGACCCTCGAGTACACCAACTGTCCACCGGCTTCAGGCCCGCATTTCAACGCCGCGGGCCGCGGTCCGATCAAGCGCAACTTCTACGGTCCCGCAGAGCAGACGCATCCCGGAGGCTGGGTGCACAACCTGGAGCACGGCTTCATCGTCGCCGCGTACAGCTGCGAGGGCAGCTGCCCATCGGATGGAGACCTCCGGGCGCTCCGAGAGTGGTGGGAGGCCCAGCCGCAGACCCCAGGTGCTCAGCAGTGCCAGGTGCCGAACAAGGTCATGGTCGTCAGGTTCGACAAGATCACCACGAGGTACGCCGTGCTCTCCTGGGATCGGGCGCTGCTGATGGACCAGTGGGACGCGGCCGCCGCCACCGAGTTCGCGAAACAGCGAATCGAACAGGCGCCGGCGCCCGAACCCAACTCCTGCGCGTAGCTCGGATGCGGGCCGAGCCGATGCCGGTCCCTGCGGGGAGCGTCCCGACCACGATGCTCGCCCTCGTGAAGGAGCAGCCCGCACCGGGCGCCGTCATCCGTGAGCTGCCCGTCCCGCAGCCTGGACGGGGCGAGCTGCTCGTGAGGGTCGATGCCGCCAGCGTCTGCGGCACCGACGTGCACATCGAACGCTGGGATCCCTGGGCACAGGACAACTTCGGCCCACTGCCGATGGTCTTCGGCCACGAGATGGCGGGCACCGTCGTGGGCCACGGCGAAGGCACCGGGCGGATCCGGACGGGGGAGCTGGTGGCCGCCGAGACGCACCTCGTCGATTGGACCTGCTACCAGTGCCGGACCTCGCGTGCCCACGTATGTCAGCAGCTGCGGATCCTGGGCGTCCACGTGCCCGGCACGTTCGCCCAGTACGCGGTCATCCCCGAGACGAACGCGTGGGTGACCGAGGGCCTGAGCGCGGAGGTCGCAGCTCTCCAGGAGCCGCTGGGCAATGCGGTCCATGCGGCCTTCGTGGAGGAGATCGCGGGACAGAGCGTGGCGGTGCTCGGTTGCGGGCCCATCGGACTGATGGCCGTGGCGATCGCCCACATCGCGGGCGCGCGCCACGTCTTCGCCACGGACGTCAACCCCGAGCGCCTGGAGCTCGCGCGACAGATGGGCGCCGACGAGGTGCTCGACGCGCGGGGCGACGTGGTCGCCGAGCTCCGGCGGCTGACCGACGGGGACGGGGTCGACGTCGTGCTGGAGATGTCCGGTGCCGAGGCGGCACTCCATCAGGGCCTCGCGGCGGTCACCAACGGAGGGCGTGTGTCGCTGCTCGGGACCCACACGCGGCCCGCGATGATCGACCTCTCGGAGGAGGTCATCTTCAAGGGCATCCGCCTCTACGGCATCACAGGGCGCCGGCTCTTCGAGACCTGGTACCGCACGTCCGCCCTGCTCGCGGAAGGACTGGATCTGACGCCGGTGATCACCCACCGTCTGCCGCTCGCCGACTTCGCGACCGCCTTCGACCTGGTGGCGAACGGCCGGGCCGGCAAGGTCGTGCTCCTTCCGCAGTCGGGCTGACGACGGTCCGACCACCACATGACGATGACGCCGGAGGCGAACCGATGACCACCCGGGAGACGCGGACCGACCCCCTCGCCTACCTCGCGGAGGAGATCGAGCAGCTCAGGGCGCAGTCGCTCTACCGCCCGTTGCGGGTCATGTCCGGGCCGCAGGAACCACGCACGACGATGGACGGTCGCGACGTCATCAGCCTTTCCTCGAACAATTACCTGGGGCTCGCGACCCACCCCCGCCTGGTGGACGCCGCGGCGGAAGCCACCCGCGAGCTTGGCGCCGGCAGCGGTGCGGTCCGGACGATCGCCGGCACGATGGAGCTCCACGAGGAGCTGGAGCGTCGGCTGGCCGCCTTCAAGCACGTCGAGGCCGTGCTGACCTTCCAGTCTGGCTTCGCAGCCAACAGCGGCGTCATCCCGACGATCACGAGTGAGCGAGATCTGATCGTCAGCGACGAGCTGAACCACGCCTCGATCATCGATGGCGTGCGGCTTTCCAAGGCCGGCCGCGCGGTCTACCCACACAAGGATGTCGACGGGTTGGAGCGGGTGCTGCGCGAGGCGCGCGAGAAGGGCGGCGCGAAGGGCGCGTACCGGTCGATCCTGGTCATCACCGACGGGGTGTTCTCGATGGATGGTGACATCGCGCCGCTGCCCGGGATCTGTGACGTCGCGGATCGCTACGGGGCATCGGTGATGGTCGACGACGCCCACGCCTCCGGCGTGCTGGGACGCAACGGGCGCGGGACGATCGACCACTTCGATCTCCACGGCCGAGTCGACATCCAGGTGGGCACCCTGTCCAAGGCCGTCGGCGTGCTCGGTGGGTACGTCGCCGGCCGGCAGCACCTGCGCGACTTCCTGGTCCAGCGTTCGAGGCCTTTCCTCTTCTCGACGTCCCACCCGCCGGCCGTCGTCGCGGCCTGCCTTGCCGCCGTAGACGTGCTGGAGCAGGAGCCCGAGCGGATCGGTCGGCTCTGGGCCAACACCCGGTTCTTCAAGGCGGGCCTGGAGCGGCTCGGCTTCGACACCGGCATCTCCGAGACGCCGATCACGCCGATCATCGTGGGCGACTCCGCGGCCGCCGGGAGGATGAGCGAGCGCCTCTTCGAGCTCGGCATCTTTGCCCAGGCCGTCGTCTTCCCCACGGTCGCGCTCGACAAGGCACGACTCCGGACGATCGTCACGAGCGAGCACACCCGCAACGAGCTGCAGGCGTGCCTCAGCGCCTTCGAGACCGTGGGCCGCGAGCTGCGGCTCATCTGAGGGTGGCGAGCCCGGTGCCTGATGGCTCCGAGGCGCTAGTCTCCGGAGCATGACCGCAACCGACGACGCCGCCTCGACGCCCCTCGCGCCGACCAGCCCGCGGGCGGCCGTGGAGCAGCTGCTCCGTGAGGCGCTGGCAGCCGCGATATCGTCCGGGGCGCTGCCCGCTTTGCCCCCCGGGATCGGTGAGCCGGACGTCGATGTCGCGCGGCCGCCGCAGCAGGCCAAGGCGGATCTGGCCTCGAGCGTGGCCCTGAAGCTGGCCCGCCCGCTGCGCATGGCACCCCTCGCGATCGCTGCGGCTGTCGCGGCGTCCCTCGAGGCATCGGCCGGTGCGTCTGCGGTCATCGGGTCGATCGAGGTCGCGCACCCGGGCTTCATCAACCTCCGGCTGACACCCGGATTCCTGGAGCGGTCGCTCGATGCCGTTCGGACGGCCGGCGCGGCATTCGGACGCGTCGAGGTGCCCGGGCGGCACCACGTGAACGTGGAGTTCGTCTCTGCCAACCCGACGGGCCCGCTCCACATCGGCAACGCGCGAGGTGCCTTCGTCGGCGACCTGCTCTGCCGCGTGCTGGAGGCCGGCGGCCGTGAGGTCACCCGCGAGTACTACTTCAACGACTTCGGCAGCCAGGTGATGAACCTGGGAGCCTCCGTGCTGGCGATCGCGAATGGCACGGACCTGCCGGAGGACGGCTATCGCGGAGCGTACGTCCACGAGCTCGCAGCGGAACTGCCCGATGAGCTCGTCGCCGCGACCGCGGCATCACCGGACCAGGCAACCAGCATCGTCGGACAGTGGGCGTCCGAGCGTGTCCGTGCCGGGATCGAGGCCAGCCTGGAGCGCCTCGGGGTCACCTTTGACGTCTGGTTCACCGAGAGCACCCTGCACCGGGAGGGGTGGATCCAGCGCGCCATCGAGCGCCTCCAGGCCGGCGGCCACCTGTTCGAGCAGGACGGCGCGCTCTGGTTCCGGTCGACCGCCTTCGGCGACGACAAGGACCGGGTCATCCGGCGTTCGAACGGCGCCTACACCTACTTCGGGGCCGACATCGGCTACGTGATCAACAAGTTCGAGCGCGGCTTCGACCACCTCATCTACCTCTGGGGCGCGGACCACCACGGGACCGTGGCACGGAACCGGAACGCTGCGGAAGCGATGGGCTACGACCGTTCGGCCGTGGAGATGCTGCTCATCGCCTGGGTCCGCTTCGTGCGCGACGGGCAGGACGTCTCGATGTCCAAGCGGGCCGGCGAGTTCATCACGCTCGACGACCTGCTGGAGGAGATCGGCGTCGATGCGGCACGCTGGTACTTCGCCGCGCGCGCGACGACCAGCAGCATCGACTTCGACATCGAGGCGGCAAAGGACCCGACCGCCGCCAACCCGGTCCACTACGTCCGGTACGCTCACGCCCGGATCAGCTCGATCCTCCGGAAGGCAGCGGAAGCCGGGCTCGGTCCGGCCGATTCACTCGACGGGACGCTGGCCGGGGACGAGGTCGCCCAGGGGCTCGCCAGGGAGATCCTGCGCCTCCCCGACGTGGTGGGGGATGCCGCGCTCGCCCAGGAGACCCAGGGGGTCACCGCCTACGCCACCGAGCTGGCGACGGTCTTCCACGCTTTCTACCGCGACCGGCGGGTGGTCGACCCGGAGGCGCTCGAGACGTCCCGCGCCCGCCTCGCCCTCGTCGATGCCGCCCGCCTGGCGCTGGCAAGCACGCTCGGACTCCTGGGGATCAGCGCACCAGACTCCATGTAGACGGCCACTACGGCTGTCGCGCGACCTTGGCCTGGGCGAGGGTCGCCTGATCGGAGGCGACGACGATCGTCACGCGGCTGGCATCGGACTCGGTGAAGGCTTCGTGCGGGGCAGTGACGGTCGTGACGGCCTGGGCTGCTGCGAGGAACTCGCCCGCGTCGGCGGCGCTGTCCCAGGCGGTCTCCCAGACGACGGCCCAGCTGCCGTTCGGGCCGTTGTAGCTGGCCGCACGGTCGCCGGCCCAGCCGGCTGCGGCGTCGGCGCCCGGGATGGGACCGCTCGGTGGCAGACCGGGAACGGCAGGCTCGGGTGGTGCGACGCCATTCGCCGCATACACCTGGAGACCCAACTCGCCGAAGGTCTCCTCGATCGCGCGCGTCCAGCCCTCGCCGAGCTTGCCGCTGAGATCCTCGGGCTTGACCTCCACGGGCCCCTCCCCTGCGGCGTACTTCTCGGGGTGGAGGATCTGCTCGGTGGACCGGGGAAGCTTCGCGTAGGCCGCGTCGATGCCCGCGAAGCCGCCACCCGCCAGGAACTGTTGCTGGGCGAACGCCGTGCCCTCGAAGTACGGGAAGAGCAGCTGCCGCCGGAGGAGCAGCGGCATCCGGTCGAGGACGGCCTGCTGCTCCGCGTCCTGGCTGTTCTGCACCTGCTGGATCTCATCCGCCGTGAGGTTCTGGAGCGCCCAGACACTCATTGCGAGGGTGGCGTCGCCCTCGACGAAGGCCGTCCTGGCCAGGGCACGGTCACCCTCGCTGATGTCCTTGATCTCGCTCGCGGTCAGATCGAACTTCATGTCCTGGAGCGCATGCGTGAACTCGTGGGCGACGATGATCCTGTCGGCTGGCCCGAACTGCTCCGCTCGCTGGACGAGCGTGAAGACGTTCGTCTCCGGGTCATAGAAACCGGCCACCTGCGAGCCGAGCAGCTCCAGGACGAGCCCTCGCAGGTCGGAGCCCTGGGGCAGCAGCCCGAGCCGCTGGTACAGTTCGCCGCTGCTGCGGACCTGCTCGATCGGGTTCTCCTTGTCGAAGGCCGCCTGCAGCTCCTGCTTCAGCTGCTCCTCACTGAGGACCCGGTTCGGGACATCGCCGCTCGGCTGGATGCCGCGGAGCGCGGCGACCTGCTCCTCGATCTGGGCGATCTGGGCAGCTACGCCGGGATCGATCGGCAGCGACGAGGCGGACGGGGGCGGAGAGCCGGATGGGGCCGGAGTGCTGGTCGCGCCCGGAGTGCCGCTCTCGCCCGGAGTGCCGCTCGCGCCCGAGGTCGCGGAGGGGCCGGACGTGGGCTCGATGCTGGGGCTCGACGGCGTCGAGGCCGTGGGCTCGGCCGTCGGTGCAGGGCTCGAGGTGCTTGCGCCGGACGACGGCGCGGCGCTCGGCGCGAGCGTCGGTGAGGCGGACGTGCCGAGCGGCGGGATGGTCGGGATGAAGGCGCTCGAAGTGGTCGACGGGGCAGAGGTCGACACGGCCGGCGTCGGCGAGCCGAGACCGGTCGACGGCGTGGCCGGGCGGTTGAACAACAGGAACGCGCCGCCGCCGAGGATCAGCACGACCACGCCAAGGAAGGCCAGGGCGAGGCCGAGCCGCTCGCGGGGCGCCGCAGGAGGTGGGGGCGGGCCGACGCCCTGACCGGGCGGCGGGCCGTAGGGTGGCTGGCCGTAGGGTGGCTGGCCGTAGGGTGGCTGGCCGTAG
>JACDBP010000097.1 GCA_013694835.1 Chloroflexota bacterium | reverse complement strand
TACGTGCCTGAAGCGAACAAGCTGCGCGACGAGATCGACCGCTACGTCGAGGCCGAGCGCCAGATCGAGGGAGAGCTAGCCCGCCGCCAGATCCGCGCCTAGCCGCGAGCCGCAACCGCCGCGCCGCTGCGCGCTGAGCAGTGCGTTCGTAGGTGGCGAACGCCGGACGGTCGGAAGCCGTGGTGGACGACGCGGCCCGGCCTTTGAAGTCTGATTCGTTCGCTGGTGGCGATCGCCCATGGTGCGAAGGGACCGTCGACCATGTCGCACGGCCGTTTGGGTCGGGTTCGTTCGCTGGTGGCGAACGCCCATGGTGCGAAGGGACCGTCGACCCTGTCGCAGGGCCAATTCGCGCCGGATTCGTTCGCTGGTGGCGATCGCCCATGGTGCGAAGAGACCGTCGACCATGTCGCACGGCCGTTTGGGTCGGGTTCGTTCGCTGGCGGAAGACGTCGGCGGGACGCCGGGCCTTCTCATAACTCGCCGCGGGCCCCTAGCTCGGGGCGCCGCCCCGCACGACCGTCAGCCGTGGCCCGGCACCCGGCAGCTGCGGTGGAACGCGCCGCACGAGCTGTGGCGAGAACCGGACCGCCTGTTCGCCGGTGACAGGGACCGTCACGTCCTCTTCGTCTGCCGACGGGCCGGATCCGGTGACGCCGACCAGCTGCTCCTCGGCCGCGACCCGGATGCTCAGTTGCGCAAGCTTCGGGAGCTCGCTCAGGGAGAAGCTCAGGCCCAGCTCGGCGAGCTCCGCGAAGCCCAGACCGCGGAAGGTGCCACGAGATGCCATTCGTGTCAGCTCGTCGTACAGCTCGGGCCAGCCGACCGGGCGGCGGCGGTAGGCGTGACGGACGAACTCGACGACCTCAGCCGGCCACGGATCCACGCGGCAGACCGGGGCAGCTACGGGATCCAAGCGGTACTCCATGCGTTCGGTCCTCTCCCTCCCGGTCGCACGCAGCACGAGACCGTCCCGTGTTGACATCGACCTGGCGGTCCCCGTCCCGGCGGCTCTGCTTGCCGGCACCGCGGGCGGACCGTCCCCCCGGCGACGCCTCCTGGGGACGACGTCGCGGGTATCGGCGGATGGTACGGCGTACGGACTACCCTGCGGAACCCGTTCCGTCCACCATTTCGTCCACCGACTTGTCCACAGCGGCGAACAGGCCCTCGTGGCGGTGCGCCACCCGACGTACGCCCACCCCGGCGGCGGCTGGCAATCGCCATCGACACTGTGCATCCAGCTCCAGGCCAACGAACGGGTCGTCTGCCAGCAGCAGGTTGCCGTCCAGATCGACCCAGTCGACCAGGCCAGCGAGGACCGCCGCGGCGGCGATGCCGAGGCTCGTCTCCTCCATGCAGCCGAGGAAGACCTTGAAGCCGAGCTCGCGGGCACGCTCGATCATCCGCAATGCCGGACCGACGCCGCCGCACTTGCCGAGCTTGACGTTGACGCCGGCGACGGCGCCGACGAGCGCCGGCAGATCGTCGATGGTCACGGCGCTCTCATCGGCGACGATCGGTAGCGCGCTGCGCTCCTGGAGCCAGCGCATCTCGGCGATCGCTCTGGCTCGGAACGGCTGCTCGATGAGCTCGACCCCGAGCCGCTCCAGCTCTGGCAGGAGCCGAAGGCCCGCCTCGGGGTGCCATCCTGTGTTCGCATCGACCCGAAGCGGACCTCCGTACACGGCGCGTACGGCCTCCAGCGTCTCGAGGTCGGCCGGGCCGCCGACCTTGATCTTGAGCGCTGGGAAGTGGGCCATCCGGGAGGCGCGTTCCGCGACCACCGCTGGCTCGTCGATGCCGATGGAGAAGTCCGTCGGTCGGACCGCGGTCGGCGTCCCCAGCAGCTCGTGGAGCGGCAGATCCATGCTCCGCGCAACGGCATCGTGGAGCGCGATGTCCATGCCGCACTTCGCCGCCCCGTTATTGCCGATCGCCCGGTCCATCACCTCGGCGGCTCGGATCAGCCACGTTCGAGCCTCGCCGATCGTTCCCGGCGGGACGCCGAGCGACTCCAGCGCCGCGGCCAGCAGCGGCACGACGGAGCGGACGGTGCCGGCCGTCTCGCCGTAGTAGGCGACCGGGAACGCTTCGCCCACCCCCGAGAGCCCTTCCGCCGTCACATCCAGCAACACGGTCGTCGCGAGTCGGTCCGGCATGTGTCGCGCGATCCGGAAGGGGTCCCGGAGCGACAGGTCCAGGACCTCCATCGAGACATCCGTTGGCATGGCTCGCGTGCCCGCGGGACGGCTCAGGCGCCCGCGTGCGCGCGCAGTGCGTCGAGGATCCGCTCGGCACCGAAGCGGAGCGCGTCGTCGCACACCAGGCCCGTCTCCGCGGCGGTCTCGGCGATGGCACGACGGGCGCTGGACTCATCCATCAGATACGTGTTGAGGGCGATCGCGACCACCTTCGACGGGCTGACGAGCCCCGCGATCTCCTCGTGCAGGCGGATGAACGGCACGAGCGGCTTCAGGGGCTCCGCGTCCCGGCCCGTCCAGCCGTGGTGCTCCGTCCGACCCGGCTCGTGGACCATCACCATCGCCTGCGGCGTGGCCCCGTGGATGAGCCCCAGCGTAACCGCGCTGTAGGACGGGTGATCGAGCGAGCCCTGACCCTCGACGAAGACCCAGTCGCCCATCGACTCGGCGCGTTCGACCAGCCACTCGACCGTGCCCGCGACGAAGTCGCTGATGACTCGGTCCACCGCCACGCCCCAGCCCTCGATCATGATGCCGGTCTGGCCGCTGGCCACGAACACCGGGGCCAGACCGGCCTCGGCGGCAGCTCGGCGCAGTTCCAGCGCGACGCTCATCTTGCCGATGGCACAGTCGGTGCCGACGGTGAGCACCACGTGCTTGCCCGGCGCATGGCGACGGCCGCGGGAGACCTCCATCCGCTCGGGCGGCCGGCGGTGATCCACCAGGCTGACGCCGCGAGCCGTCGCCGCCGCCACGAACTCCGGATCCTCGCCCACGAACTGGTGCAGGCCCGAGATGATGTCGAGCCCGGAGTCGATGGCGGCCAGGATCGTCGAGCGCCATTCCGGCGGGATCTTGCCGCCGGCGGGCGCGATGCCGATGAGCAGGGCGCTCGGTCGTCCGACGAGAGCCTCAACGAGGGTGGCCACCACCGGGATGTCGAAGTTCGGGCCTAGCCAGTCGCTGACGTTTCGTCCCGCCTGCGCGGAGTCGAGGACGGCCACGACCGGGTCGCTGCCGTAGCGGATGACACCGATGGCCGTCTTCGAGCCCACCTCGCCGAACTCGCCCTCCGCGAGGATCACGTAGCGGCGGGGAGTCCTGGGCGCCGGCAGATCCATCATGGCGGAGTCTATCGGGCGGCGCTGGCCCGAGGATGGCATCGCGGCGACCGTGCCAGAGTCCGTTCGGTAGGCAGCTGGGAGACATGGTCCGGCGGCTTCGGCATGGGATCGGCGACCTCCACGACTACCCATACCGGCGGCTGAGCTCCGCACCGAGGCGCCCAAGCTCGGCCCGGACCGACTCCGGCCCCTCCACCTCCACAGTGGCGCCCCAACCAGCCAGGTGCTCGGCGATCGAGGTTGCCGTCGGCGCCGCCAGCCGGACGCGGACACGCCCGTCGTCGAGCGAACTGATGAGGTTGCAGTGACGACCGAACTGGCTGCGGAGGACCGCCAGCAGCCGCGCGTCGATGAGCACGCTCGCCGAGACGAGCGAACGTCGCTGCTCCACCTCGTCGACCACCCGCGCCCAGGCCTCCGACAGCTCGAAGTCGACGGGGCGCTGGGCCGCGACATCCGTCACCACGGCATCGACGATCCGATCGACCCTGAACGTGCGCTGTCCGCGGTCGGTGCCGGCCACGAGATACCAGACCTCGTCCTTGTCGACCAGGCCCCATGGATCGACGAGCCGCTCGGTCCGCTCACGAGCCTGGTCGGCGTACCTGAGACGGACCTTGCGGCCACGGACGACGGCCGCCTGGAGGAGCTCGACGAGGTCGGGTCGTGCTCGACCGTGCTCGCCCCAACGCACCGGATCGATCACTACGGCGCTGGCCGCGGACTGCGCCTCGGCGCGAAAGGTGCCCGGCAGAGCCCGTAGGAGCTTGCGCATAGCGGACCTGATCTCCGGAACGACCGACGCGGCGGGTCCCGCGAGCACGAACAGGGCCTGGGCCTCGGTCGCGGTGAGCCCGCTGAGATCCGTCCTGGCGCCGCCCAGCAGTGACCACCCACCGCCTCGGCCACGTTGCGAGTACACGGGGATGCCGGCACCGGACAGGGCCTCGAGGTCGCGGCGCGCGGTGGGGACCGACACTTCGAGCTCCTCGGCAAGCTCGGCTGCGGTCAGCCGACCGCGAGCCTGCAGCAGCAGCAGGGCGGCCACGAGCCGATCAGCCCGCATGGGCCACCTGCCCGGCGTGCAAAGTGGTCACCAGATGATCACTTTGCATCGGACGATGGTGCCCTGCCAGACACCATGGCGTCAACGAGAGGAAGGAGCCGATCGATGTTGCGAGGACTCGCCACCGTCAGTCTCTACGCCGACGATCCTGCCGCAGCCGCAAAGTGGTACGCGGAACTCCTCGGTGTCGATCCGTACTTCGTCCGCCCGGCGGACGGGACACCGCAGTACGTCGAGTTCCGCATCGGGGATCATCAGCACGAGCTCGGCATCATCGACCGTCGCTTCGCGCCCCGTGGCAGCGCGACCGGCCCGGGCGGTGCCGTCGTCTTCTGGCACGTGGACGATGTGTCCGCCACCTTGGCGACGCTTCGGTCCATGGGGGCGAAGGAGTACGAACCGCGCACGGAGCGCGGGGAGGGGTTCGTCACCGCGTCCGTCGTCGACCCGTTCGGGAACATCCTGGGCATCATGTACAACCCGCACTACCTGGACGTGCTGGGCTCGACCAAGACGGCCTGACCTGCCCGGACATGGAAACGCCCCGGGACGATCCGGGGCGTTCGTGGCGATCATCTGGTACCGCATACCGGATTCGAACCGGTGATCTCCGCCTTGAGAGGGCGGTGTCCTGGGCCTCTAGACGAATGCGGCCTGTCGCGGCGGAACGGGTCCCCCGCAGCGCGGCCGACAGGATACCACCGCCCGGAGCCCGGAGATGACAGGTTCGGTGCGCCACCCGGAAGACGACTACAGCTTGTGGCGCTCCAGGAACGAGCGGACGCCTTCCGCGACCGGCTCATAGCTCTCCTCGCCGGCCAGCAGCCCGAAGTGCGACTGCGTTCCGTACAGGAGGTACTCAGCGCCGAGCGCTGCAGCCAGATCCTCGGAATCCTGCGCCGGGTGGAGTCGGTCCAGGCCGCCTCCGATGACCAGCGACGGCAGCCGCGCCAGCGCGGCAAGGTCGACAGGGACACCGGCCAGAACGTCCTGGTGAGCGCGTCCGGACTCGGCACCCATGAGGTGCTGGACCCTCATCGCGTCGGCGATCGTGAGGTCGGGATCCAGCCGTCGCAACTGCTCGGGCATGACCTGCCAGCCGATGGCCTCACGCCGGAAGATGGACGGCACCGCACGTAGCACGTGTATGGGCGCTGGCTGGCGCAGTCCCGCCGGAAGGGCGGGGCTCAGCAGGACCAGCGCCGCCACCGCTCGGCGCTCGGCCAGTCTCATCGCCAGGAGCCCGCCCAACCCATGCCCGAGAACGACCGGCTGACGGT
>JACDBP010000087.1 GCA_013694835.1 Chloroflexota bacterium | reverse complement strand
GGCCACGCCACGGCGGGCGCGGCGCCCCGAGCCGACGGCCGCCAGCAGCTTCCGCGGTCCCCAGCGTGAGCGGCACCAGCCGGACTACCTGATCCTGCTCGCGGTCATCTCCCTGGGGGCCATCGGCATCCTGATGGTCTACTCGACCTCTGGCGTCGGCTCGTACCTGGGGCGAGCTGGCGATGCCTTCGCGGTGGTCGGTCCGCAGGTGCTATGGGGCAGCCTTGGCGTCGCCGTGATGCTCGTCGCGATGCGAATCGATTATCGCTACCTCCGGCTCCTGTCGGTCCCGATGTACCTCGTCGCGATCCTCCTGCTGGCGATCGTGGTCGCCCCTCCGATCGGGCCGTTCAAGCCCATCGTGGTGGGCGGATCGGCACGCTGGCTGGAGATCGGCGTGCTGCCGGCGATGCATCCCGCGGAATTCGCCAAGCTCGCCCTGGTGGTGTACGTCGCCCATCTGCTGGCGAAGAAGGGCGGCCATGCTGGATCGCTGATGTCCGGCACCGTGCCGTTCCTGGTCGTCATCGCGCCGGCGATCGCGCTCGTTGCCCTGGAGCCTGACCTCGGCACCACGGGTGTCCTGACGCTGACCGCGTTCACGATGCTTTTCGTGGCCGGTGGCAGCCTGTGGCAGCTGGCCGCGATGGTCCCGCTGGGAGCGCTGGCCGTTTGGGCCTATATCCAGACCAATGCGTACCAGATGGAACGTGTCACGACCTTCCTCGACCCCTGGAAGGACCCTCTCGGCGCAGGCTTCCACACCGTCCAGGGTCTCCTCGCGCTGGGCATGGGAGGGGTCACCGGACGGGGCCTGGGCGAGAGCCGCCAGGCTGGCACGCTCTACCTGCCCAACGCCCAGAACGACTACATCTTCGCCGTCGTCGGGCAGGAGCTCGGCCTCATCGGCGGACTCGGGGTCATCTCGCTCTACCTCTTCCTGGCGTACCGTGGGTTGCGCGTGGCTCTCGCCGCGCCGGACTCGTTCGGTGCGCTCGTGGCGACCGGCATCACCGGCTGGCTCAGCTTCCAGGCATTCATCAACATCGGTGTCGTGACCGCGCTGCTGCCGATCACCGGCATCACGCTGCCCTTCGTCAGCGCGGGTGGCTCGTCGTTGCTGGTCAGCTTCGCGGCCGTCGGTATCCTCCTGTCCATCTCCCGTGAGTCCCAACCCCGAGGAACCTGGAACGATGCGGATCCTGGTCGCGGCCGGTGGCACCGGCGGCCACATCTACCCGGCGTTGGCCGTCGTTCGCGCGCTGCGGTCACGCCTCGCGGACGTTGAGGTCGCCTGGGTCGGCGGTCATCGGGGCCTCGAATCGAGCGTCATCCCGCCTACCGGGATCGAGCTGGACCGCCTGTGGCTCCGATCACTCCGGACGGTCGAGCTGTCGGTCGCGACGGTCGTCGACCCGCTGCGACTCGGGGCGTCGTTCAGCCAGGCCACCGCGATCCTCGTGCGCCGCCGCCCCGACGCCGTCTTCACCACGGGCGGCTACGTGGCCATCCCGGTGCTGACTGCGGCAGCCGCGCTCCGAGTGCCGTCGCTGCTTTGGGAGGGGAACACCGTGCCCGGCCGCAGCGTGCGAGCGAGCGCGCGGTTCGCCTCCGCGATCTCGGTGGCCTTCGGGGATACCTGCCGCGTGCTGCCGAACCCCTGTTTCTGGACCGGGACGCCGATCCGCGAGCTGCCGGCCGATCGCGGCGCCGCGCGCGTCCGCCTGGGGCTGCCGGCGGAAGCCCGCCTGCTGCTGATCTTCGGTGGCTCCCAGGCTGTGCGACGCTTCAACGATGCGGTTGGCTCGACGCTCGACCGACTGGTGGAGCGGTACCACGTGCTCCATGTGGCGGGCGAAACGGCGTACGGCGAAGCGCTTCGCCGTCGCGAAGCGCTGCCCGCCGCGGTGCGTGACCGTTACCGGCCGTTCCCCTTCCTTCGCGACGAGATGGCGGATGCCCTGGTGGCCGCCGACCTGGTGATCGGCCGGGCCGGTTCGTCGACGCTTGCCGAGTGCACCGCGGCCGGCGTGCCCATCGTGGTCGTGCCCTATCCCCACGCGGGTGCGCACCAGGCAGCGAACGCACGGATGCTCGCCGATGCAGGTGCCGCCGAGCTGATCGCCGACGAGGACTTTGATGGCGAGGCATTGCTGGCGGCGGCGCAACTCATGGAGGATCCCGAGCGCCACGCCAGGATGGCGGCCGCCAGCGCCACCCTCGGCCGCTCCGGTGCCGCGGAAGCGAACGCGGAACTGCTTTTCGCGCTGGTGCAGCGGAGGCGACTGCCCACGGGCGAGGCGATCGAGCGGATCGCGCGCGGCGCGGTGGTCGCGCAGGACGCCGGCGACGACCGCGCCGTGCGGCCCTCCGTGCCCGGTGCCGAGGACCCGGCCGTGCCCGGACCGGCGGCAGCATGAACGGGAGCGTGCCGGAGGCGGCCGCGCCGATGTCCGTGCCGGAGGCGACGGCGCCGCTGACCGTGCACCGCCGCCTGACGCAGGAGGAAGCGCTGCGCCTCGGTTCGGACATCCAGCGACGGATCGGTGTCAAGACGTCCCGCCAGGAACCGCTCGCACGCTTCACGACGATGCGGGTCGGGGGCCGCGCCGACCTCTTCGCCGAGGTGCACAACCTGTTCGAGCTGCGTGCCCTCGTGCGGTTCGCCCGGCAGCGCGACGTGCCGCTGTTCATCCTCGGGCGTGGCTCCGACCTTGTCATCAGCGACGGCGGCGTGCCCGGGCTGGTCATCCACAACCGAGCCCAGGGTGCCCGCATCGACGGTGAGCGGCTGATCGCTGACTCGGGGCTGCCGATGGCGAAGGCGGCGACGATCTCGAAGGACGCTGGGCTCTCCGGGCTCGAGTTCGGGCTGGCGATCCCGGGCACGGCCGGCGGCGCCGTGTGGGCGAACGCCGGCGCGCACGAGGCCGACGTCCGGTCGGTTCTCGTCTCGGCGAGCGTGATGCGCCTCGACGGCAGCGAGGTGGTGCTCGACCCGGGCGGGCTGGCCCTGTCGTACCGCCACTCGATCCTCAAGGATGTCGAGCCTGGCGCGCCCGAGGTCGTGACCTCCGCCACCTTCCGGCTCGAGCCCGCCGACCCCGGCGTGATCGCCGAGCGGCTCGACGAGATCCGTCGCTGGCGACAGGCCCACCAGCCGCTCGGCATGCCCTCGGCAGGCAGCGTCTTTCGGAATCCGGCCCAGGGTCCTTCCGCCGGGGAGCTGATCGATCGACTCGGCCTCAAGGGCAGGCGCATCGGTGGCGCCTCGGTCAGCGAGAAGCACGCCAACTTCATCGTCAACGACCAGAAGGGGAGTGCCTCGGACGTCCGGCGGCTGACCGAGGAGGTCCAGGCCATCGTGCGCCGAGAGCACGGCATGGAGCTGCAGCCGGAGATCGTCTTCGCCGGTGACTGGAGCGGTTGGGAGCCCGCCGCATGACCTGCGGCACCGCCGGGCGCGCGTGGCACTGAGGTCGTTCGCCGACGGCCGGTTGTTCGGCGAGCGGATCGGCAACGGCGAGCCGCGGGTCCTGGCTCTCCACGGCTGGGGTCGCACGCACCGGGACTTCGCGGACCTGCTGCAGGGGATGGATGCCGTCGCCCTGGATCTGCCGGGATTCGGCGCGTCCCCGGCACCCGAGCGGGCCGCCGAGCCTCCCGGCGCGGCCGCCTATGCCGCGATCCTCGCCGACGCCCTGCCCGAGCTGGGTGGACCATTCGTCGTCCTCGGCCACTCCTTCGGCGGCCGCGTGGCCGTGCACCTGGCAGCTTCCCGGCCCGAGGCCGTGACGGCGCTGGTGCTGACCGGCGTGCCCTTGCTGCGCCGCGATGACGAGCGCCGCGCGCCGCCCATCGGTTACCGCATCGTCCGCGCGCTGCACCGGCGCGGGCTGGTCGGCGATGCCCGCATGGAGCGACTCCGGCGACGGCGCGGCTCGGAGGATTACCGCAACGCCTCGGGCGTGATGCGCGACGTGCTGGTGCGCGTCGTGAACGAGACATACGAGGCACCGCTGCGTGCCGTGAGCTGTCCCGTCGAGCTCGTCTGGGGCGACGACGATCCCCAGGTGCCGTTGGCCGTGGCGGAGCGTGCCGCGGCCATCCTCGGCGACAGGGCGCGCCTGACGGTCGTGCCGGGCGCCGGCCATGACACGCCGCGCACGGCTGTCGCAGCCCTTCGGGTCGCCATCGAGCGGCACCGGCCGCTGGCCGTCGAGTTCGCGACGTGATCGAAACCGCCGTGGCGAGTCTGGTGCTGCTTGCCTGCGCGCCTGCGCTCGCGCGCTGGCTCCGCGTCGCGCAGCGAGAGCAGTACTACGGGGGAGCCGTGGTCCGCTTCACGGCTCGCTGGTGGTCCAGCACCCCCTTCGACCTCACGCTGGGCGCGATCGCGATCGCGGGCGCGCTCGCAGCGCTGCTCGTGCCGCTGGCGGCCCTGGCATCGGCTGTGGTCGTGGCCGTGGCGCCGGTCGGCCTGTCGGTCCGTGGCCGGACGTCGAGCCTGATCTGGACGCGCCGGATGAAGGTGCTCGGCGTGGCCTCCATCGCCATCGACGCGATCTTCGTGGCGGGTGCTGCGGCGGTGGCGATCGCCCTGCCGGCGCCGACCGTCCTGCCGGCCGCTGCGGCGTTGATCGCGCTCGCACAGCCGCTCGTGGTCGAGCTCGCCCTCCTCGCGACTTCGCCGCTGGAGCGCCGCCGCTCCGACGGGTTCGTGGCGCAGGCCAGCGCGAGGCTGCGCCAGACCGACCCGACCATCGTGGCCATCACCGGTTCCTACGGCAAGACGACCACGAAGCTGTACGTCCGCCACCTGCTGGGGACCAGCCGGCGGGTGCTGGCCAGCCCGGCCAGCTTCAACAACACCGGCGGCCTGGCCCGGACCGTGAACGAGCAACTGGTGCCCGGCACCGAGGTGTTCGTCGCCGAGATGGGGGCCTACGGACCCGGCGAGATCGCCGAGCTGTGCCGGTGGATCCCGCCGGACATCGCCGTCATCACCGCCATCGGGCCGGTCCACCTGGAGCGGATGCGGACGCTCGACACGGTGCTCGGCGCCAAGAGCGAGATCCTGGTGCCGGCGAAGGTCGCTGTCCTCAACGTCGACGCGTACGGGCTGTCGGACGTGGCCGACCGGGCGGAGACCGCGGGCAAGCGCGTCATCCGCTGCTCGGCAACGGACCCCACTGCGCAGGTGCGGGCCAGCCTCGAGGGTGGCGGGCGCGCCCATGACGAGCAGGAGCTGGTGGTCTGCGTTGCCGGGCGCGAGATCGCCCGCGTCGCTGGATCCCAGGCACATCCCGGGAACGTTGCCTGTGCCGTCGGCGTGGCCGTTGCCCTCGACGCGCCACTCGATGAGGTCGCCACCCAGCTCGGCAGCCTGCCGGTCGCCGAGCATCGCGGGCGACTCGCGACGACCCAGAAGGGCGTCACCGTCATCGACGACACGTACAACGCGAACCCGGCGGGTGCGGCGGCGGCACTCAGGTTGCTCGCCCGGGCGGCCCCGGATGGTCGGCGCGTGCTGGTGACGCCGGGGATGATCGAGCTGGGGCCGCTGCAGCACGAGGAGAACGCCCGCTTCGCCCGTGCCGCGGCGACCGAGGTGGCCACGGACCTCGTCATCGTCAGCCGCACGAACCGCGCCGCGCTCCTCGAAGGCGCGCGCGGCGGAGCGGCCCAGGTGCGCGTCGTCGCCCGACGCGAGCAGGCCGTGGAGTGGGTGCGCGCGACGCTCGGGGCAGGCGACGCCGTGCTCTACGAGAATGACCTTCCCGATCACTACCCCTGAGCCGAGGTACCGATGACCCGACCTGCCGTCATCTTCGGCGGCCCATCGCCCGAGCACGACGTGAGCATCCTGACCGGCCTCCAGGCTGCGCGGGCGCTGCTCGACGCCGGCACCGACGTGCTGGCGCTCTACTGGTCCAAGACCGGTGGGTGGTACGAAGTGGCTGCCGCGTCGGAGGCCGAGGCGTTCGCCAGCGGCGTGCCGGCCAGGTCGCAGCCAGTGGACCTGGTGCTGGGGCCGGACGGCGGATTCGAGGGGGAGGCCCGCCTCGGGCGGCGCCGGCGTCTGGAGCTAGGGCCGTTGCTCAACTGCTGCCACGGCGGGCCGGGCGAGGACGGCGGCCTCCAGGCGGCACTCGACATGGCGGGCCTGCGCTACACCGGGCCGACGGCTCCGGGCGCTGCGCTGGCGATGGACAAGCTGGCGTTCGGGGGCG
Source organism: Chloroflexota bacterium (assembly GCA_013694835.1). Classification (GTDB taxonomy): domain Bacteria; phylum Chloroflexota; class Limnocylindria; order Limnocylindrales; family CSP1-4; genus JACDBP01. The sequence goes on along the minus strand of JACDBP010000087.1, from coordinate 2,967 downwards.
TCGTCCAGGCGGCAGGGCTGCCGACGCTGCCGCGCGAGCTCGTGACCACCGCCACGCCGGCGCCGGCCTTCGGCGGCGGCCCGTACATCGTCAAGCCGCGCTACGGTGGGTCCTCGATCGGCATCCACGTCGTGGAGGACCACGAGACAGCCCGGGCGCTGGTGCGGACCCAGCCGTTGCTGCGTGCCGGCGCCGTCCTGGAGCCGTACCGGCCGGACGCGACCGATCTCAACATCTCGGTGCGCACCCACCCGGAGCTGCAGGTCTCGGCGGTCGAGCGGCCACTCCGCGGCCCACAGGGTGCGGCGATCTACAGCTACGCCGAGAAGTACCTCGGGGGCGAGGGGCTCAGCTCGGCGCGGAGGGAGCTCCCCGCCGATATCCCCGAGGCTCTCGAGGCCCGCATCCGGGAGTCGGCGCTGGTCGTGGCGCGCCTCGTCGAGCTCCGCTCCGTGGCCCGGATCGATTTCCTGTGGGCCGGTGAGGAGCTCTGGGTCAACGAGATCAACCCGATCCCGGGTGCCCTCGCAAAGTACTTCTGGGAGCAGGCCGGCGTCACGTTCGTGCAGCTGCTGCGAGACATGCTCGCCGAAGCCGAAGCGTCGCCGGCGCGCCGCTTCGATGTCGAGGGGGCGGATGGTTCGGCGCTCCGGGCGGCCCACTCCATCGCCGACAAGCTGGCCTGAAGGGCGGGCCGGCGGGCGGTGAAGCTTCCGATCCGCCGGCGGGCGACCCCACCACGCCTGCGCCCGATCCAGCGCGCCTCGGCCGGTCTCTCGGCGATCCGTGCCGTGGCCGCGATGGGCCTGCTGGCCGCCAGCGGAGCGCTCTACGGGCTGTCGATCCGCGAGGAGTTCCGCCTCGATCCCCAGCAGGTCACGATCGACGGGGCGGTCCACACGACGCCCGAGTCGGTCATGACGAATCTCGGTCTCGGCAGCGGCGCGCGCCCGAACCTCTTCCGGCTACGCACCATCGAGCTGGCGGCGGGCCTTCGGCAGCTGCCAGCCGTCCTCGATGCGGACCTGAACGTGATGTTGCCGGACCGGCTGGCGGTGCGGCTCACTGAGCGGACGCCGATCCTGGTCTGGATCTGGGGCGAGGACCGGCTGCTGGTGGATCTCGATGGCGTGCTGTTTGCCCGCGTCGACCCGGGTTCCGAGCCGACGGTCGGGCTGCCGGTCGTCACCGATCGCCGCCCGCGCCCGGTACCCCCGGTCGAGGGCGAGCGACTCGATGACATCGACCTGTCGGCGGTGCGCCAGCTGGCGGCCGTGACCCCGGCGATGCTCGGTAGCTCGGCGACCACGCTGGAGCTGTCCGTGGATGACACGGAAGGGTTCACGCTCGATGCACGGCCGGACCTGTGGCATGCCGTGTTCGGCTTCTACACCGCGCGATTGCGCAGCCCGGACCTGATTCCCGCGCAGGTGCAGTGCCTCGCTGCGCTGCTGGGCCCGAACGAAACTGCGATCACGACGGTGGTGCTCGCTCCGGGGGACGACCGCTGCGGCAGCTTCCGGAGCCGGCCGGGAGCGTCGATCCTGCCCGGGGCGTCGGGTTCGCCGGCGCCGTCGGGCTCGCCCGGGACCTCGGGCTTGCCTGGTAGCTCACCTTCTCCCGGGGCCGGTGCCACCGCGACTGAGGGCCCAACACCGAGCGTGCCAGGTTCGTCGTCTGGCACGACCGCGCCTTGATGGCGCCGAACCGAACGTCTCACGCACAGCTGCCGCGTCGGGTAGCCTTGCCGAGGGTGGGACTCCGGGACGAGCGCAGGCCCGCACGAGTGCGTCCGCGGGAGTCGTAGAAGGGAGATCGTGGAGAGAGAAGCGGTCCTCGTCGCCATCGATGTCGGCACCAGCAAGGTCGTGGCGCTGATCGGCGAGGTGACGCGCGACGGCGCGCTCAACATCATCGGCAAGGGCACGCCTCCGGCCTCCGGGCTGAAGAAGGGCGTCGTCATCAACATCGACCAGACGACGGCGTCGATCGCGGCCGCCATCGAGGGTGCCGAGCGACTCAGTGGCTACAAGCTCGAATCAGCCTTCGTCGGCGTCGGGGGATCGCACGTCGAGAGTCAGAACTCGCGCGGCGCGATCGCGGTCAGCGGACCGCACAAGGAGGTCAGCCGCGAGGACGTGGCCCGTGCCACGGAGGTCGCCCGGGCCGTCCAGATCCCCTCGAACCGCGAGGTGCTCCACGTCCTGCCACGGGACTTCATCGTCGACGGCCAGGAGGGCGTGAAGGACCCGCTGGGCATGAGCGCCGTCCGGCTCGAGGTCGAGACGCACATCGTCCATGCCTCCGCGACGGCAGTGCAGAACCTCTCGAAATGCGTCCAGGGCGCGGGCGTGCGGATCGATGAGCTGGTGGCCGCGTCGCTGGCCTCGGCTGAGGCGGTCCTCTCAGACACGGAGAAGGAGCTTGGCGTCGCGGTCGCGGACCTCGGGGCGGGAACGACGGACCTGGCACTCTTCGTGGACGGCTCGCCGTTCCACACGGCGGTGCTGCCGATCGGCGGCATCAACGTCACCAACGACGTGGCGATCGGGCTCAAGACGGGCCTCGACACCGCCGAGGCGCTCAAGATCAGCCATGGCACCTGCGACCGGCGGATGATCGATCGCGACGAGATGGTCCAGATCGGCGACCGGGAGGCGAAGCTCGGTGAGGTGAGCGACATCATCGAGGCGCGGATGCGCGAGATCTTCGAGAAGATCGGCGAGCACATCGCTTCCATCGGCGACGAGGGGATGCTGCCTGCCGGCCTCGTGCTGACCGGTGGTGCCGCGCAGCTCGCAGGCGCCGCGGAGCTCGGTCGCGAGGTGCTCCAGATGCCGGTCCGCGTCGCGGCGCCAGGCGGGGTCGGCGGGCTCGTCGATCACCTGCTGGCCCCCGGCTACTCGACCTCCATCGGCCTGCTGCTATGGGGCGCACGAGCCGTCACGGAGGGGGATGACACGAGGT
>JACDBP010000077.1 GCA_013694835.1 Chloroflexota bacterium | reverse complement strand
CAGCTGCGATCCGGCGGGCTTCCTCGCGCGCCGCTGCGGCCTCCAGTTGCCGGCTGGCTCGATCGGCGTCGTCGCTGGTCAGCAGGATCAGGGAACCGTGGTCCCCGGGGCCGGTCAGGCCCCAGGACTCGAGAACTTCGGGAGAGGCGCCGAGTGCCCACTCCGCGTCCGAAGCCGTATCGCCACCACCGCTCGCGGACCCGGAGCCGTCGACTGGTCGGCTGGCGCCGCCCTGCGCGCCCCTTCCACCTCCCTTGGGAGTCTCGAAGGTTCCGCCCACGCCAGTCATGCCCGTGCTTCCGGACGTGCCGGCTGTCTGGTCATCGCCCGGATCGACCGTGCCGTTGGCGGTGGTTCGGGCGGATGGGCCGTCATCCCCACGACCTGGCGTACCGCCTCCGACCGCCGCCGTTCCGGGGCGGCTGGCCGTACTGGCCAGGTTGCCCGCCACCAGATCGCCGTAACGGAGGGCGCCACCCGCGAGTAGCGTGTCCGTGGCGCCGCGCTCGGACGAACCGTCGAAGCCGTCGCGGGCACCGATCGTGCGGGGAGCGAGGACGGCGCCCGGCGCGCTGTCGACCGGGCGAGTCGATTCCATCGCCGGTCGCCCTGGAAGCAGCCCCCTGGGATAGCTGGGTCCACGGCCGTCGGGGATCAGCAGGAGCTGTCCGAGGATCACCACCTCGCCACGCAGCGCATTCGCCTTGATGATGCTGGCCGGCGAGGAGCGATAGCGGGCGGAGATGGTGCCCAGCGTGTCGCCCTGCACGACCGAGTGGAGGACGCCGTGACCTGGCGGGATGAGCAGCAGATGGCCGACCTTCAGGCCGTCGCGGAGCCGGTCCACGTTCGCCCACCAGAGGCTCATCGTGTCCGTGCCGAAGCGGCGCGAGATGGACCACAGGGAATCGCCCCGCACGGCTCGATAGCGTTCCACCACTGGCGCGACACCAGGCGCACGCGACGCGGGGATGACCGGTTTGATCAGGCTGCCCTCTGCACCGAGCACCAGCCCCGCGACGCCGCCGGCGGCCAGGGGGTCGACGAACGCGCCCTGGGAGGTGTCCGTGAGGGTCAGCCTGGTCACGTCGGCGTCCATCGCCTCGGAACGGGTCGAACTGCCGAGGGGAGCTGCAGCGACGGAGCCGCCGTGAGCCTCGGCCGCGAGGGCCAGCGGCGGATCCGCGGAGCCCCTGACGCCCAGCGGCACGATCGCCGCGAACGCCGTCAGGGTCACGATCAGCAGCACGAGTGCAGGTGCCGCCGCGCGGCCGGCAAGCAGGCGTTGGATGCGGGTGCCTGCCACTACCGCGACGGACTCCATCGGACGGCGGACCCGACGGACGCCGACGCCGGGCACGCTCGAGAGCAGCCCCATGACCCGTCGCGCTGATGTCGGCGCTAACAGCAATCCTGACTCCTGGAGGCGGCCTGACCCGGCGTCGGTGGCGAGCGCCTGGACGCCGCCGGGACCGATCGGCCGGACCGGGGCCCGGACGACACGGATGAGCACCCGCTGGCGGGCGCTTGGACCATCATGACGGACGCTGTCAAGGTGTTGACACCATACCCGATGGTGTCCGTTCAGTTCGCCTCGGCAGCGGCGTTCTTGGTGAGGGTGGCCAGGAACTGCGCATTGGACTCGGACTTGCCGAGCCGATTGAGCAGCAGCTCGATGCCCTCGTTGGTCCCGACGGCAGAGAGCATCCGGCGCATCGTCCAGACCATCCGCAGCGTGCCCTCCTCGAGGAGCAGTTCCTCGCGGCGGGTACCGGAGCGCTGGACGTCGATGGCCGGGTAGACCCGCTTCTCGGCAAGCTTCCGGTCGAGGATGAGCTCCGAGTTGCCGGTGCCCTTGAACTCCTCATAGATGACGTCGTCCATGCGGGAGCCCGTGTCGACGAGGCAGGTCCCGATGATCGTGAGCGAACCGCCCTCCTCGATCTTGCGGGCTGCACCGAAGAACCGCTTGGGCGGGTAGAGGGCGATGGGGTCGATGCCGCCCGAGAGCGTCCTGCCCGACGGCGGCAGGGCGAGGTTGTAGGCGCGCGCCAGCCGCGTGATCGAGTCGAGCAGGATGACCACGTCACGCCCGGTCTCGACCTGCCGCTTGGCGATCTCCAGCGCCATCTCCGCCACGTGGGTGTGGTTCTCGGTCGGCTCGTCGAAGGTCGAGGAGATGACCTCGCCCTTGACAGACCGACGCATGTCCGTGACTTCCTCGGGGCGCTCGCCGATCAGCGCGACCATCAGCAGGATCTCCGGATAGTTGGCCGTGATCCCGTTCGCGATGTGCTTGAGGAGCATCGTCTTGCCGGCCTTGGGAGGGCTGACGATGAGGGCGCGCTGGCCCTTGCCGAGCGGGTTCACAAGGTTGATCAGCCGCTGGCTCAGGTTCTTGCTGTCGGTCTCGAGGTTGAGCAGCTCGATGGGATGGATCGGCGTCAGCACGTCGAAGTGCGGTCGGCGCTTGGCCGTGTCCGGGTCCACCCCGTTGACGGATTCGACCCGCAGCAGCCCCCAGTACTTCTCCGCCTCCTTCGGTGCACGGGTGACGCCACCGACGCGATCTCCCGGGCGCAGCCCGAAGCGCCGCACCTGGCTGGAGGAGACATAGATGTCGTCAGGGCTCGGCATCAGGCCGTGACGGCGCATGAAGCCGAAGCCCTCGTCGACGATGTCGAGGATGCCGGTCGCGTAGACCTGTCCGCCGCGTTCGACCTGCCGCTGCAGGATCCGCTCCACCAGGTCGTCCTTGCGCATCTCGCGCGCGTTCGTGACGTCCAGGTCGCCACCGATCTCGACCAGCTGGCTGAAGTTCTTGGATTTGAGTTCGTTGATGTTCATGGGGAGATCGGAGGTTCCTCAGGAGGGGCGCTTGCCGGATGGACGAGCGGTGGGATGCGACGACGGCCTGGATCGCGCGCTGCGCGTCACCCGGTCGACGAGGGAGGTCCCGACGTGCACCACGCTCGCGACGGCGGAGCTGCGGTCCTGACAGCGCATGCCACGGGCGCGACAAGTGCTGATCAGGGAGAGGTGTCGGGGGACGTCGCGATCATAGCACGCGCGCTGGTCGGGTCAAGCCCGCGAGAGCCGTTTCAGGCGGCGACGGGATCAGCCACCTCGACGCGATCGTGACCGGCCGACTTCGCTCGGTACAGCGCATGGTCCGCGACGCGCATGACCGAAATCGCCGTTGACGGCTACTACGAGTTCACGGGATGGCGCCAGGACTCCACGGGTCATTGCCCAGAACGTGTCCGACCTGCGTAGCAGTCGCCACCACAGAAACGCGCGAGATCCGACGTGCCGTGGTTCGGCAGCGGCCTCACGGTCGAGGGGACGTGCCCGACGGCCGGGCAGCGGCCTCGCCGTCGAGGGGACATGCCCACGGCGGGGCAGGCGTCAACGTCCTGGCTTGGACTTGACCTTGCCGCTGAGAAGCTCCTTGGCGGCCTTGCCTCGACCATTGGTGGAGGAGGAGCCGCTGGTTGCCGCGCCGCCACCACCGTCCTTTTCGGCGATCGCTTCGCGCGCCTTGTCCCAATCATCGCGGAAGATCTTGATGCCCTTGTCGGTGAGCGGGTGCCGCACCATCTGCTGGAGTACCTTGAATGGCAGGGTCGCGACGTGTGAGCCGGCCAGCGCTGCGTCGGTGATGTGCCGCGGATGCCGGATCGAGGCGGCCAGTACCTCGGTCTCGATGCCGTGCAGCTCGACGATCGTCACCAGCTCGCGGATGACCTCCATCCCGTCCTGGTTGATGTCGTCGAGGCGCCCGATGAAGGGTGAAAGCAGCGATGCCCCGGCCTTCGCGGCCAGCAGGCCCTGATTGGCCGTGAAGATGAGCGTGCAGTTGGTGCGGATGCCTTCCTCGGCGA
>JACDBP010000075.1 GCA_013694835.1 Chloroflexota bacterium | reverse complement strand
GCTGGATGTCGACGATCGCGCGGCGGCCGCCCGCATCCTCGGGTCCCGGGACGGTGCCGAGATGGTGGCGGCGCTGGAGGAGTACCTCCTCCGAACGGATCCGCAGCCCGACCCCGTCGGCCGCCGTATCGCCGAGCTCGTCGACCTCGCCGACCACAGGGTCGACATCACGCGCGCCGAGTTGCTCGCCGACGAGGCCGGGATGAGCCTGCGCTCGCTGCAGCGGCTGTTCACCGAATACGTGGGCATCGGACCGAAGTGGGTCATCCAGCGGTTTCGGATCCTCGGTGCCGTCGCAGCTGCGCATGCCGGAACGCCGACTGACTGGGCGGCTCTTGCCGCCGAGCTCGGCTTCACCGACCAGGCGCACCTCACCCGCGTCTTCACCCAGGTTGTGGGCACCCCGCCTGCCACGTACGAGCGCGAGGTCCGCTCCTAAGCATCCGACCGCGTCAGGGCCATGTCGGCCAGGGCAGCGGCGGTCGCTGCATCCGCGGGAAGGAAGGCCTCGATGGCAAGCTCCGACAGCGTGACATCCACGGGCGTCCCGAACACCGTCGTGGTGCTGATGAAGGACAGCAGCTTTTCGTTCGTCTGGATCCGCAGCGGGACGACGAACGCCTCGACCGCTGATGAGCCGTCGCGTTCGGCAGCCGGGTCAGCGGCCGTCCTGCGATCCGGGACGTCGTAGCCGCGGAGCTCGGCCAGCAGGTCGCCCAGCACCGGATCCGCGAAGACCGCGACCTGCCGTCGGAGTCGCTCCAGCAGGTGGAACCGCCACTCCGCCAGGTTGACGATCCGCCTGGCCAATCCTGCCGGGTGGAGACTCAGCCGAAGCACATTCACCGGCGGCGAAAGTAGCTCCTGACCCACCCCGACCAGGAAGGGCTCGAGCGACCCGTTCGACGCGATGAGGTTCCAGTGACGATCGATGGCGATCGCCGGGTACGGCTCCAGGCCGCGCAGCACGAGGCCCATCGCTTCGCGTGCGGGATCGAGCGCAGCATCGCCGAACGGCCGCTCCGGGAAGACCGGCGCGTGCCCGGCGGCCAGCAGCATCGAGTTCCGGTCCCGCAGCGGCACGTCGAGCTGATCCGCCAGGCGCAGGACCATGTCTCGTGAGGGCGTCGAGCGTCCCGTCTCCACGAAGCTCAGGTGACGGGTCGAGATGTCCGATTCGAGCGCCAGCGTGAGCTGGCTCATCCGTCGCCGCTGGCGCCACTGGCGCAGATGGTCACCGACCGGCCGCGACTGCAACATGAAGGGACGATACCGGGCGTCCCGCGGGACTTCCATTACCTGTGACTTCATCGACGCCGTCCGTGCGCGCCGGAATCATGACCTCTGACACGAACGGGACACCTGGAGTCCCGCTCGATCGATCCGGATCCGGAGGTCTTTGATGTTCCGTCCATCGCCGTTCCTGCGCCGTGTCCTGATCGTGGACGCGCTTGCCAGCGGGGCGACCGCCCTGTTGCTCATCGTCGCCGCCGATCTCCTGCATAGCCTGCTGGCTGTTCCCGGAACCCTGTCACGCGCCGCAGGCCTGCTGCTCGTGCCATACGTCGCCGTTGTCGCGATCCTCGCCCTGCGGGCGCGGTTCCCGGCCATCGCGGTCTGGGCAGTGATCGCTGCCAACCTGCTGTGGACCGCGGCCAGCGCGCTGGTCCTGGCCAGCGGCGCCATCGCGCCCAACCTGCTCGGGTACGCCGTCGTCCTGGCCCAGGCAATCGTGGTTGGCGTCCTCGGGGCGCTGCAATACGTTGCGATGCGGGCGCAGCCCGCGGCGCCCGGCCGGACGGCGTCCTGACCGCCTACCGCGTCAGAGGGGGGTTCGGCGGTCCGGCAACTCCCCGAGCTGTCGGACCGCCGCGCGCAGGAGCCCGACCTCGATCGCGTCGCGTCCGAGCCCGCGTTCGACGTGGAGATGGCGGAGGAAGTCGCCGGCCAGCGGCGCCAGGAGCAGCTCGGCCCCAAGCACCGGATCATCGATCCCAGCGGCCGTGAACAGGATCTCGATGTGCCGCCTGAACCCCGCGTACACGCCACTCCGGTAACGGGCGCCGGGTGAGGCGGTCTCCGCCACCACGAGTAGCTCCAGGTTCCGCCACGCATAGGCGAGATACGCCTCGACGAAGGCGATCAACCGCTCCCCAGGAGGAGCTCCCGGGCCGACGGGCGGGGGACCGCCCATGATCTCATCCTGGAGCTCATGTTCGCGCGCGTCGAGCACGGCGATCCCGAGCCCGGCCCGGTCGCCGAAGCGCCGGTACAGTGTGCCCTTTCCCACCGCGGCGGCCGCGGCCACGTCGTCCATCGAAACGGCCTCCACGCCACGCTCCGTGAAGAGCCGCTCCGCGGCATCCAGGATGCGCCGCCGGTTGCGGGCGGCGTCGGCCCTTTCCGGAACCGGTGCGCCGAGAATCGGCAGGTCTCGCATTTGACATCCGGACTCTAGTCCGATACGGTTCCAAGCTCAAGCGGACCTGAGTCCGGTTAGCTCACGCGACAGAGAGAGAGTACAAGGAGATGGACGATATCCGCGTAGCGGTGGCCTACCACACCGGCTATGGCAAGACCGGCAGCCTCGCACGGGCCGTCGCGGACGGCGTCGCTGCGGTCGATGGAGCCACGGTCGACCTGATCGACGTCGCCCGGCTTGACGAGCGGGACTGGGCAGCGCTGGACGCGAGCGACGCGATCATCTTCGGCTCGCCAACCTACTTCGGGTCGCTGTCGGCGGAGATGAAATGCTTCTTCGAGTCGACGGTCGACCGTTGGGTCGACGGCCCGCGCTGGAAGGACAAGCTGGCGGCTGGCTTCACCAACTCGAAGACGATGTCCGGCGACAAGCTCAACACCTTGTTCGACCTCCTCGCCTTCGCCGCGCAGCACGGCATGATCTGGGTCGGGCTGGACCTCTATCCGGGCTGGCACACGGCGGCTGGTTCGCCCGAGGAGCTGAACCGACTCGGCAGCTGGGTCGGCGCGATGTCGCAGGCCAACTCGGACGAAGCCCCAAGCGTCGTTCCTCCGACCAGCGACCTCACCACCGGCGAGCACCTCGGACGACGAGTCGCGGAACTGGCGATCGTCTTCGCCCGCGGAAGGAAAGCGGTGGCGATCGCGGCCTGAGCGCGCGCTCGAGACGAGCCGATCAACGCATCCGCTTCCCCGCTCGCAGGGCATCGATGGTCGCCGCTATCCGGTTCGCGCGCGTCTCCGGGCGCTTCGCGGCCTCGATCCAGTTGACAAAGCCGTTGCGGTAGAAGGTCGCCAGCGACTCGAAGTAGCTGCGAGCTTCGGGCGCGGCCACGAGCGCTTCCGCCAGGTCGGCGGCCATCGTCGACAGCTGTGGTCCCTCCGGACCGAGGACCACCTTGACCTCGGCGCCCGGTCCCACGCGAGGATCTCGGCACCAGGAGGGCCCGAGTTCCAGCTGAAAGAACTCTCCGGTATCGGTCAGTCTGCCGCGGACTGCGTGCTCAGCGATCGTCCCCGTGACGTCGTGGCGATCCTTCTTCCCCCACTCAGCCGAGGGGTCGAATGGCAGCCGGATGGCGACGCCGCCGCGTGGCCGCGGCTGGACGACCGCCGTGAACCGGATCGTCCTCGGTCGGCTGTTCGTCGTCGCGACCGCCTTCGTCATCGCGCTCCTCCTCCGTGGTCAGGCTCCGGCGAGCAGCACCGCGACTAGGGCGATGACGGCGGGCAGCGCCTGGACCAGGAGGATCCGTCGCGAAACCGTTGCCGCCCCGAATGCCCCGGCGACGATCACGCACGCCAGGAAGAACAGCTTGAAGTGGAACGCGCTGGGCTGCGGCAGGACCAGACCCGCGAGGAGGCCCGCCGCGAGGAACCCGTTGTAGAGGCCCTGGTTGGCGGCCAGCGTCGCGGTGATCTCCGCGTGCTCCGGGCTGAGGCCAAAGGTGCGCAAGCCGAGCGGTCGCCGCCACAGCACCATCTCGAGGACCAGGAACCAGACATGGATGACGGCGACCAGGGCGACCAGGACGTTGGCGACGATGGGCATCGGGGCTCCTTGTGCTTGCCGGCGGCCGCTCGCTGGCGGGGCCGTCATCCGGTCGAAGCCTAGCGCCGCGAGTCCCGTCTCGGCGCGGTCATCGCGCGGCGCCCTTCCACAAACCGAGACTGACGAGCGTGGCGTCGATCAGCCTGTCGTTGGCGGGCCATGGCAGCTCGGGCTTCGTGAGCCGCAGGTCGGCGAGGCCATGGAGGAAGCTCCACAACTGGACCGCCACGGACAGCGGGTCGGAGTCCGGAGGCGCACACGGTGCCACGGCCGCCACGAGCGCCTCGAAGGAGGGGTGTCCTGGGTGTTCCTCTCCTTCGGTCACCAGCAGTTCCTCGGGTCCCAGTCCGGCGGCGCTGAACACGACTCGGTACGCACCCGGGTGGCCGTCTGCGAATGCCAGGTAGGCATGACTCCGTCGACGAAGCGCATCCGCTGGGCTTGACGCTTCCGCAGCGGCTCCGTCCATGAACCGGTCGAACATCCGGAACCCGCGCTGCACGAGACCGCGCAACAGCGTGGCGCGGTCCGGGAAGTACAGGTAGATCGCCGGGGGCGTCACTCCCGCCGCGTGCGCGACAGCCCGGATCGTGACCTGGCGAGCGTCGGCTGCTTCCGCGAGCACGGCCATCCCCGCATCGAGGATCTCTTCGCGGAGCAGCGCTCCCTGGCCCTTCAGGTTCCTCGAACGTGTCACACGAGTAGAGCTAACATACGATAAGTTATCCTATGCTAATTCCCCCCAGCGACGGAGATGAGACCATGGTCAGCCTCGCCCGCTTCGGCAATGCCTTCCCGACCCTGATCCTGCGATCTCCGTTGCACGGCCTGATGAGCCGGCGTTACGCCATCATCGAGTTTACCGGCCGAAAGAGTGGCCGCCGATACACCGCCCCGGTCGCCTACCTCCTGGACGGTGACCGGATCCTCCTCTCGACGGACTCCGGATGGCGGCGCAACCTTGTCGGCGGCGCACCGGTCCAGCTGCTGCTTCGAGGACGGAAGGTGGCTGGCTCCGGCACAGCTCTGGCTGACCCCGTGGCGTCAGCGGCGGTCATCCGCCGGCTCGTTGACGCGATCCCGTCCTACGCTCGGCTCGCCGGTCTCGCCCGACAGAACGGTCGCGTGAGCGAAGAGGAGATCGCCGGCGCCGTACAACGTGGCCGGGTCGGTATCACCGTGATGTTGGGATGATGACTCGCGCTCGATCAGCGAGCGGCGAGGGCCAGGATCGCGCAGGCGAACGCCGAGACGTCGAGGATCACCCGCACCAGGTGGATGCGCTCCCACCGTCGTCGGATCTCCGACCACGATCGCTCGTCGCCGTCGGGTGGGAAGTCCAGCGTCCGCTTGTTCAGCGGCAGGTTCTGCGTGAGCGTGATCACCAGCATCAGCCCGATCGCGCCGGCCGCAAGGAGGGCGAACACGAACGCCGGCGTGCCCAGCGTGGCGAACGCCGCTCCGATCGTGGCCACCAGGGTCGCGGTCATGTAGACCGGCATGATCACGCCGAGGAGTCGGGTAAGCGACTGTTCGACCTCGACCTGCGCACGGATGGGCAACCGCCGGATCACGGGATGGAAGGCGATCAAGGTTGCGACCTCGTTACCGGCCAGCAGGCCGCACAGGAGGACGGCCGCGAATAGGATCGGCCCGTCGATCATGATGGCTGCCGCCGCCGCGTCCAGGCGGGCTTCCAGGGCCGCGCGATCGTTCGACTCACGTGGTTTCCTCCCTTTTGGCGGACGCGCTGCGGACGTGAAGCTCGGCCTCGACCTCGTCCAGCCAAGCCAGCCGAGCCTCGGCGCTGCGGACCCCGTACAGGGCTGTCAGCCGCCCGAAACGCTTGGCGGTGTCGCCGGCGAGGCGATCGGAGATCACCCGGAGCGACGACGCCTCTTCCTGCAACGAGTGCCGGTAGTCTTCGAGCAGCTGCGTCACCCGCTCGGCGGGGACGCGCAGCCCGAAGAACAACTTCAAAAGGAAACCGCTCCGAAAACGGGCCTCCTCGAACGTTGGTCGCGCGAGCCAGTCGTCGAATGCAGCTCGGCCTTCGGCCGTGATGGTGTAGACCCGCTTGTCCGGAAGTCGTTCCTGCGCGACCGGTGTCCCTGTGGCCAGTCCGAGCCGCTCGAGCCGCGCGAGCTCGCGGTAGACGAGCGTCCGGGAGATCGGCCAGAAGTGCGCAACGGTGCGGTCGGCGAACGCGCTCAGATCGTAGCCCGACCGCGGCTGCTTTTCGAGGATGCCCAGGACCGCATAGCTGGTGCCGGACAGGTCGGTGGTATCCATCGTCCACACCGTAACAGTGCCGCCGACGATAGTAAACAGTGACATATGTCAGAGCGTCGGCGACGCGCGGCGTGGCTGGTGCGCGATCGGGCGCGGCGGCTGTTCGAGCGGTCGGTACCATGTCCGGATGGAGAGGCGACTGGTGCTGGCAGTGATCCGGGCGGGGTTCGCGCTCCTGACGGTCGCCGCGATCGTGATCCAGATGCAGACCAACATCGGCCAGGGACGCTTCGACCCGACCCGCTTCTTCGCATTCTTCACGATCCAGAGCAACGTGTTCGGAGCGCTGGTCTTCCTGGCGCTCGCGGCTCGCTGGCGATCGCGACCGTCCGCGACGATGGAGATCCTGCGTGGCGCATCCGTCGCCTACCTGACGGTGACCTTCATCGTCGTCATCTGGCTCCTGTCCGGCGCCGACCTGCAGGTGGCGATCCCGTGGGTCGACTTCGTCCTGCACAAGCTCTTTCCAGTGGTCGTCGTCCTCGACTGGCTGGTTGATCCGCCGTCGATCCACCTGACGATGCGCCACGCGCTGATCTGGCTCGCCTTCCCGCTGATCTGGTCGGTTGCCACGCTGGTGCGCGGCGCGCTCGATGGCTGGTATCCCTACCCGTTCCTCGATCCGGCGAACGGCGGGTACGGCAGCGTGGCCTTCTACGTCCTGGCGATCTTCGTCGGGTTCCTGGTGATCGCCGCGATCGCGGTGGGACTGGGGAACGTGATGCGCGATCGGGGCCAGCCCGTCGAGCCCGCGGCGTAGTCACTCCAGCGGCGCTGGAG